>JAGQWH010000329.1 GCA_020437545.1 Ignavibacteriota bacterium | reverse complement strand
GTATTTCCGGGATATCTCGGATTTATGACCAAGGTAATTAAAATTGATAACTGGGTAGCTGATGACGGAGGCGCTCTGGATCTGTCAGGTACTCATACTTTTTCTCCGCTTGCAACAGAACCAAATATACTGCCGGCTACTTTAAACATTAATTATACCAGTGCTTACAATCAGGATGTCTGCACTAAGAATGATTTTTCTGAACTGTTTTACGGATCTTCTTTGTATCCGGACAAAGTCGGAATTCTCGTAGCGCCAAATGTTAATAATCCTCAGGTCATAAATTATTTTGTAACTTATTCTTCTTTTGCAGATAACAGCGTTGCAATTAAACTTCTCGAAAACTCAATTTATAATCTTATCGGCAAACCGGTATCAGTTAACAATATTTTTTCTGCTGTTCCGGATAAATATTATCTGTATCAGAATTATCCGAATCCATTTAATCCGAATACTAAAATTAAATTTGATGTAACATCTTCTGATATATCCGGGTCTGCAATTTTAAAACTTTATGTTTATAATACTTCCGGTAAACTTATATCAGAAATTATCAACGGAAAATATTCTTCAGGCACATATGAAGCTGATTTTGATGCAACGGACATTCCGGGTGGCGTTTATTATTATAAACTAACATCTGAAGGAATAAAAGGAAATTTTTCACAAACCAGAAAAATGGTCGTATTAAAATAATTTAAATTTTTAAAAATACAGTTAAATGAGTAATTTCATAAATCCTGCTAAAGGAAAAGTACTTATCTCCGCTCCTATGCTTGGAGATATATTTAAGAGAAGCGTAATTCTTCTTACAGAGCATAATGAAGAAGGTTCTGTAGGATTTATACTTAACAAACCAACGGATCTTAAATTAAATGAGATCATAGAAGATTTTCCTGAATTTGATGCAAAGGTTTATCTTGGCGGTCCTGTCCAGAGAGATTCATTAAATTTCATCAGCAGAAAAAATTATTTTGAAGATGACAGTTATGAAATATCTGAAGGACTATACTGGAACGGAAATTATGAAAAACTTAAAATTCTGATAGAGACAGGAAATATTGATCCTGAGGATATAAAGTTTTATCTGGGATATTCAGGCTGGGGACCGGGACAACTTGATAATGAGATGAGCATAAAATCATGGTATGTGAATACTCCGACATCAGAAATGATCTTTGATGAAGATGATTCTAAACTTTGGAGTACGATTCTGAGAAGCATGGGAAATGAATATACTGTGATCTCAACCTTTCCTGATGATCCTTCCGTGAATTGAAATCAGCTTCAATACAGTATGATTTGTCTTTTAGACCCGATGTTATAAAATTGCAAAACCTCTTAAAAACCAAACTATTTCATTTAAACTCACATCATATTTCTTTATATTTGTGAAATAGACTATGGAAGTTAATTCAGCAGATCAGAATAATCATTTTCCGGTTGACAGAGATGCGCCGGTAATTCAAAATAATAAGAACGATCATTCAAAGAAGATAATTGATATCGTTGTTTTATTGTTAATTTCTGTTTCAACTGTCGTAACGGTTTCATTGAGCATTTATATTATTTTTTCAAAATTTTTTTAGATTAATTGCCGGGTAAATATTTTATTAAACGAACAGGTTTTATCAACGCTTCAGGAAATGATCTGATAGATTTTATAAACAGAATGTCAACTAATGATCTTAGGAAATTTCCTGAAAATGAGTATCGGAAAACAGTTCTGACAACAGATAAAGGAAGAATTATTGATCTAATAAATATCATTAATCTGAAAGAACATAAATATATTCTTACTTCAGATAATTATCAGGACAAAGTAAAATCTCATCTTGATAAATTCATTATCATGGACGATGTAATACTCGGGATTCCGGAATCTGATTATTTCCATATTGTAATATCAGGGGATTTTAATTCAATTTCAGAAAAGTTATCAGATATAAAGCCTGAATTGAATAAAGTATATATACTTGCTGAAAATGAATTTTTGTATATGGATGAATTTAAAATAAATAC
>JAGQWH010000328.1 GCA_020437545.1 Ignavibacteriota bacterium | reverse complement strand
ATCCCCAATAACCCTCGGGGTAATTCCGACAGGCGGAGTGAATGGAAAATTAGAAGCATAATTGAATCTTGTACTGAATTCAAATGAAGGACTGAATCTGTAGTTAAGCACAAGATTAAGAGTCTGGATCTGTTCAAATCTGTAAGGATAAGAATAACCGTATTTTTCTCTGTTGGATGAAGACAAAGAATAATTTGCCCAGCCGTAGAATTTGGTCTTAGGAGTTGTATATTTTTTCTCTATACTGAATTCTATACCGAATGCGTCACCGGTTCCGATGTTAACCGGATTTGTTGTAGCAGAATCATAAGCTATTTTCTCAGCTGATCTTACCCAGTTTGAATAATCCTTAATGTATTCAGGATCTGTAATGGATGGGTCTTTAAGAGAATATTCATACCTGTAAGCCCTGACTTCTTCCTGTTCAAGAAGATTATTGAATCTTTTATAATAACCTTCGATCTTTGCAAACCATTCATTATCGATCCATTTATCAATTCCAAGAATAAAATGTGTGGCTTCTTCAGCCTGAATATTTCTTTCGTAAGCTCCCCTTAGATCATAGAAGGTCCTGCCGTCAATAAGTTTTTCAAGTCCCGGTGACTGATAATAAATTCCTGCGGATGCTCTGAGTGTAGTAAACGGATCAATTGCATATCCGACATTAATTCTTGGAGCAAGATAAGGAGTCCTGATGATCTGAAAATAATCCAGTCTTAGAGAAGGCTGGACAAAAATTTTATCCGAAAGCCTGAACATGCTCTGTCCGTAAATATGAGCTCTGAGATTATCCTCTCCCTGAAGATCAAAATTGTCAAGTAATGCTGAAGCATTTGGCAGGGTCTGTATAAGTGATCTGAACTGATCATCGATCACAAGATTATAATTAAGATCAGTTCTTACTATATCAATCCCGGCTCCGAATTCCTGCTGAGAGTTTTTGTTATTTATTACGCTTGTATTTGTAAATGAATATTTCCGGAAAGTATATTTTGAATCAAACTGAAGACCCAGCAGAGCTCCTATCTGTCTTAAACTGTCTCTTTGCTCAGGTGTGTAATTCTCTCTGTCAATCAACGGATCAAGTATCTCACTGTTAAAATCATTATCACCGCTGTTTCTGTACCAGGAGATTGTTGTCCGTGAAGAAAATTTTGAATTAGGAATATAATGCCATGCAAAAGAAAGGAGATCATTTTTTGTTACGTCTGTAACGGCAATACTGTCCGGCTGCTCACTGTTCTCTCCTGGAATAATGTCAACTCCGTCATTTGAGAATATTCCGTTAACAAGAAATTTACTGTTGTTAAATGGACCGGCCACAACTTTGAACTGGAGATCCCTGAATGACGGAAATGAAGAATTCTCATTTATTAGACCGGCATTTCTTGCAAAGGGACCGATTATAAGATCATAATAAGTTCGCCTGCTTGATACAAGCCAAGAACCCGGAAGATTGAAAGGATTTTTTCCGTTTAAAATTAAATTTGCATTTGCTACACTCACATTAATGATAGAAGACAGGCTTTTATTTTTGTTACCTTCTATACTTGTAACGTCCAGTACAGCAGATAATCTGTCTCCATACTTAGCCGGAAATCCGCCTGTGATAAGAGTTATGTCTCTCAGCGTTTCGGGATTGAACATGCTGACAAGTCCATACAGCCTGTAAGGATTAAACAATTCAACATCATCCATTACGATCAGATTTTCATCGGGACCCGAACCTCTGATTATAAGCTGAGATGTAAAATCATTCGGCGAAGTGACTCCGGGCAAAGACTGTAAAGATCTTAAAACATCTTCTACGGCACCGGGCAGCATTTTAATGTTCTGGGGTTTTATATTATAAAGACTTGTTCTGAGATCATCCTGACGCTGTCTGAATTCTCCTTCCACTTCTATCTCATCTGTACTTACTATTTTCTGTATAAGAATAATATCAAGTGTCCTTGTTTCATTTTCCGGAATACTAAAATTTTTATATTCATAAGCATTATAGCCGGGATTTTTGATTGATATGGTATATTTACCGGGAGGAAGAT
>JAGQWH010000327.1 GCA_020437545.1 Ignavibacteriota bacterium | reverse complement strand
CCGCCGTGGCGAACCAGTTTGGGAAGGTACAATTATAGCGAGTTTTTGCTTACCAAACTGGGGTTTGGTAAGCAGGGACGATGTTTTGAGACACTCTCTCTGAAGTAGATGGGCGTTCTTAAAAGTAAATCGAAAAGCTGATGTCTATAGCCGTAATTTCCGTCACTGCTGAGTCTCCCGCTTGATTCTGCTTTGAATTAAGAATAAATTTTAAGCGGAGACTCAGCGGAGACGAAAAAGAATCTGAGCAGGGGACGCATATATGCGTCCCCTGCAGGTGTGTTTTAATCGTATTATTTAGAAAATAATCATAGACCAATCTTAAATTTTAAATGTTCATAGAAATGCAAAAGATAGTCGATTTTCAGGAGTTATTTTTATTGAAGTAAGAATAAGATATTCAGAGATGAATTAAAGAAATTTTTAAAAAAACTTTAAAAAATATTACTAATTCCATTTGAACTAATATTCATTTTCAGTATATTTGTAAAATATGAATCAATTTTTTAAACCAATCTATTTAAATAATAAATATTCATGGCGGTAAAAGAGATTAACAAAGGTAAGATTGTTCAGATAATCGGACCAGTACTTGATATTGACTTCAGCGGCGGAACATTGCCTGCTATTAATAATGCAATTGAAATAACCAGAAAAAACAGCGAAGGTAAAGATGAAATTCTTATTACTGAAGTGCAGCAGCATTTAGGTGAATCAAGAGTGAGAACAGTTGCGATGGATTCCACAGACGGACTTGTAAGAGGGATGGAGAGTATAGATACAGGTGAGCCGATTTCAATACCGGTAGGACCTGAAGTATTGGGAAGACTTATAAATGTAACAGGCGGAACTATTGACGGAAAAGGACCTATTAATACAGATCTTAAATATCCTATTCACAGACCGGCTCCGAAATTTAATGAGCTTTCCACAAAGAAAGAAATGTTTGAGACCGGAATCAAGGTTATCGATCTTCTTGAGCCTTATACAAAAGGCGGAAAAACCGGATTATTCGGTGGTGCCGGTGTTGGTAAAACGGTTATTATTCAGGAATTGATTCATAATATTGCAAAGCATCACGGAGGATATTCCGTGTTTGCGGGTGTTGGTGAAAGAACAAGAGAGGGAAATGACCTTTATCTTGAGATGGAAGAATCAGGCGTATTGAAAAATACTGCGCTTGTGTTCGGACAGATGAACGAGCCTCCCGGAGCAAGACAAAGAGTTGGATTAACAGGTCTTGCTATCTCTGAATATTTCAGGGATCAGGGAAAAGATGTTTTATTGTTCGTTGATAATATTTTCAGATTTACACAGGCAGGTTCAGAAGTATCAGCTCTTCTCGGAAGAATGCCGTCAGCAGTGGGTTATCAGCCGACACTTGCATCTGAGATGGGTGCTTTACAGGAGAGAATCACATCAACTAAAACCGGTTCGATTACATCTATCCAGGCTATTTATGTGCCTGCGGATGACTATACAGATCCGGCTCCGGCTACGACCTTTGCTCACCTTGACGCTACAACAGAGCTTTCAAGAAAAATTTCCGAGCTTGGTATTTATCCGGCTGTGGATCCTCTGACATCAACATCAAGAATTCTTGATCCACTGGTTGTCGGCGATGAACATTATGATACTGCACAGGGTGTAAAGAAAATTTTACAGACTTATAAAGATCTTCAGGATATTATTAACATTCTTGGAATTGATGAGCTGTCAGATGAAGATAAACTGACAGTAGCAAGAGCAAGAAAGATTCAGAAATTCCTCTCGCAGCCGTTCTTTGTTGCAGAGCAGTTTACAAATCTTCCCGGAAAATACGTTAAACTTGAGGATACAATAAAAGGATTCAAAGGTATCATTAACGGTGAATATGATGATCTTCCCGAGAATGCATTTTATCTCGTAGGAACAATCGAAGAAGCAATTGAGAAAGCTAAAAAACTTTCCGAATAAAATTAAAGTAAATTGGAAAACAGTTTTAATCTTGAAATAATAAGTCCGGTTGTAACTGTGTTCAGCGGTGAAGTTAGTTCAGTCACAGTTCCCGGAACATCAGGCAGCTTTGAGGTTTTAAAAAACCATGCCGCCTTGGTTTCA
>JAGQWH010000326.1 GCA_020437545.1 Ignavibacteriota bacterium | reverse complement strand
TGATATTTTTCCGTTATGATGTTTAACAATTCTGTTTACCAGATCAAGACCAATACCTGTTCCTTCTCCTACTTTTTTGGTGGTAAAAAAAGGATCGAAGATCCTTGACAGCATTTCTTCAGGAATTCCGGAACCATTGTCTATCATTTTTACTGTTACGGAATTATTATTACACATTGTCTCTATACTAAGCTCACCGTTTTTACCAAGTGCATATATAGCATTATCGATAAGATTTGTCCAGACCTGATTGAGTTCCCCTATGTATGCCGGCACTTCAGCAAGGTTTTCACAATACAGCTTTTTTACGGTAATATTTTTTTCACGAAGCTTATGACCCAGCAGTGTAATTGTATTTTCAATGTCTTTATTCAGATCTGTCGGCTGAAGTTCATTTGTCTGATCCATATGAACATGACTTTTTATTGCGCCTACCAGATGAGAAATGCGTGAAGATGCTTCACTTAGATCCTGCAGGATGTTTTTAGAGCTAAGTAAATTTTCAAGCCATTTTATTACTGACTTAATGGATGCTTCATCAAAAACGCTGCAGAAACTCTCAAGATCCGCAGAAGTAAATCCGGATTCGACAAAAGTTTCTAATGCAATTACATCTCCTGACAATCCTTTGTTTTTAAGCCAGTCCGAAATATCATCTTCAAGCTCCATTCTTTTAATGGCACTCAGCTTTTTCTTATTCTGATTGGTTTCATTGATCTTTGCTTCGACCAGGTAACTTATAAATTTTAACTGATCCGGATTTATATTAAATGAGAGAAGATCTTCGGTAAGTTGAAAATTATTCGTCCATTTTTTTGTAAGTTCGGATGAAATTCTGTTTATTGCAGATGCAGGATTATTAAGTTCATGAGCAATACCTGCAGCAAGTTTGCCTAATGCGCTTACTTTTTCATGCTGCAGTTTCACGGTTGCAAAAGATCTTGCTCTTTCAGTCATATATCCGATCAGGCGTTGTATCAGTTCCGGATTCATTTTTTCGAGTTCCGGAAAATAGTCTTTATGAAGCTCAAGTCGTTTTACAAAACCCTGAGCGTATGCATAGCCGGGAGAAGTTTTCATTCTTGAATAAGGGATAAGACCTCCAATACCTCCGGAAGAAATTTCATTTTCAAATGTATAAAAGAGAACCTGAGTTCCGTTTTCATCCATATAAAAATTCACTTTTCCTTCAAGCAGAATCCACAACACTTCCATTTTTGCACCCTTGTTCAAAATAAGCGATCCGTCTTTATATTCATTATAATCAGAACGCTCAAGGATCCATTGCAGATGTTCATCTGGCAAACCGCTGAGACCTACTACATTCCTTAACTGGTCTAAAGAGATGTCTTTTTTATCCATATTAATATTCTATATAAAAGGCATGAAACTTATAAAATGTAGTTGTTCAATCAAAAAGTGAAATGCTTCCTGAAAATTATTTTACTGAAACTGGGATTTTCTTAAAATATGTTTTTTAAATTTCTTAAGAAATATAAAGTTTTTAACTTCATTTAAAGAATTTAAAAGTATCATTTTAGAATCCTTAGGAAATACCATTTAATAAAAAAGTATTTGTTCCTATAAGATTGATTATAGGTTTTAATACTTTCTACCCTGCAATGTCATCCTCGAACGCCTGCATTGGTTACTTTTTAAGAAAGTAAATATTTAGACAGCAGGTGAGAGCGGGGATCCCGGAATATGAAGTCTGAATCTTTCTCTTCCGATTGATTCTGTTGTATCTTATATTTTTCTTGTTGAAATGCATCATCTGCGGAGTCCGAAGATCTCGAGAATCCGCCGGGGTTAAGAAGGAACAAAGTGAGTTAACCGTTAATAATCCGTAACGGCAATGGCTTTTTTGTAGGTTCAGTATCAGGAATAGTAAAATACTTCCACATTAATAACGCTAACGTTCCGTAAATCAGAAACATACCGGAAATTAAAAATGCAAAGAAAGCCGGAAAACCTTCTAAGATTACATATAAGAATGTAATTACAGTAATTAATAATATTTTTTTCATTGTTACAAAAATTAATTTGAGTACCATAAAAACTAAAGGAAACAGAAATATATTAAACTAAAAGAATCACTATTTA
>JAGQWH010000325.1 GCA_020437545.1 Ignavibacteriota bacterium | reverse complement strand
AAATTTTTATCCTCTCAGGAAAATTCGGATCTTTTCGCTTATCTTCTAAAGATAACTTATACAAATTCACTTTTGAACGGTGAAATTTTCATTAATGAATGCAGTCCTAATCTCAATAAAGAGTTTACAGAAAGTCATTACAAATTGTTTACAGGTCTTCATCAGTATTTCAATATTACTGTCTATGATCATAAATCGAATCCTGATAAAGACAGAAATATCTCAGCCGGATACTTCAGCGATGAGAATACGAACAACTATTCTCTCACTTCGCTGAAAAAAATGTTGTCAGGTACGAATTCGAAACTGGTCATAGAAGCATCATTTTCTGAAAGCACATATGATTCCATAAATAATGTATTTGGTAAAAATCTTTTACCCGTACTGGCGGAAATGGATCTTATTAATTCCAATACCATTATTTCAAATCCGACACATTTAAATCAGTATGAGACTGAGATACTGGTTGAAAAAAATGCAACAGTTCTTATATGTCCTTCTGATTATTTAAATCTTTCATACAGGAAGACCGATATTTCAGGATTACTGCAGTCGGGAGTTAATGTCATTATCGGTACGGGTTACACCGGCAACAGTATTTTATCAGAGCTGAGAAAATTACAGGTTATGTCAGCCGGCAATAATATTTCACCTGAAGATATTTTCAAAACTGCTATATTAAATCCTGCAAAAGTTTTTGGTATATCTAATCTGACCGGAACCATAGAAAAAAATAAATTTGCCGATCTTATAATGTTTGATCTCCGGGATTCACGCAACACTCTTACTTTGCCTGAGGCGGATCCGGATTTTTTCTGTGACATGATACTCGAAAGATTCAGCGGTAAGGATATTTGTGATGTAATTCTTAAAGGGGAATACCTTGTTAATAACGGCAGGAAGAATTTCAAATATGAAACTGAAACAAATAATGACACACCGGATATAGCCGGAAAGATCTATTCAGCTGGTAAATATTATGAATACAGGGAAAAGACACTTATGAAAAACAGGGTGGATAAATTAGGATTATCCGTAATGGAAATAGCTAATGAAGAAAAGCCCTTAGTATATGTGGATATGCTTCATACAGGTGAGTATGTAGGAGATGGTGAATTTTCAATAATCGGAAAGAAGGAAGAGGAGGTTGACAGACCAAGAGAAAAATCCATTAAAGCCTCTTCCGTAAAGATCAAAGTAGAAGAAGTAAAATCATTTGAGCAGGGACTTAATTTTTTTGATGACATTGCCGATCTGCCGGTTATCCCGGCCCCAAAGATCATGGGAAGAAAAGTATCCAAATCTGAATTATCCAGGGAAGAGGAATTGAGATCACGTGAATCCGAATCTAAGAATTTAACTGATCCGGATGAGAAAATTTCCACTGAAAAGATCTATGGTACGGATGAAGATACTGAAGAAATTCTCACAGGCGGATCCGAAACTACCGGACAGGATCATCCTCCCGCCCAGCCGCCGGTTAAAAAAACAAAATTAAAATTCGGTTTCAAAGATGGTGAATAATATTTTGACCGCCTTTCTTCTCATATTTTTAATACAAAAACACAATTTTAAATGAAACTTGCCACACTGCTTTATATAAAGAATCAAAAAGGTGAATATCTTCTGATGGAAAGGGTAAAGGATCCTAACAAAGGACTTATGTCACCTCCCGGAGGAAAGTTGATAACTGACATACCCGAAACACCTTCGGAATGCGCTGCCAGAGAGGCATTTGAGGAATGCCGTATCGATTCCAAACCTGATGACTGGGATCTAGCAGGAATAATTGCCGAAAAAAACTTTCCGGGAATCGGAAATATAATGCTCTTTTTAATGGAATATAAATTACCTCTTGATACTTTACCCGGAAAATGTGACGAAGGTGAATTTTATTTCATTCATCCCGATAATTTTTTTGATCATGATATCCCTGTCACTGACAGACTTTTTTTATGGGAAAAGATATTAAACAGAAATGGTGAAATGATAATGATGAAACTTGATTGCAGTAATTATCCGGAAATAACTTTTGGTTAATTGGTTAATTGGTTAATTGGTTAATTGGTTAATTGGTTAATTGGTTAATTGGTTAATTGGTTAATTGGT
>JAGQWH010000324.1 GCA_020437545.1 Ignavibacteriota bacterium | reverse complement strand
ACTCTGCGGGATAAGAGCACTTAAATACCGGGATAAAATAATTTTTATTTCTTTTTTATTCACTGTTTCAATTCAATCCCAAACACCAGTATATTATCCGGGATATCCCAAAACCATTGATAGCTTAAGAGCTCCATGCTCAAGTGCTAGTGTTCCTCTTAGTCTTTGACGGAAGCGAATACAACAGCGGAGTTTATTTTTACAGGCTTACTTCTGGGGATTTTGTTGAGACGAAGAGGATGTTGATGGTGAAGTGATTTTTGATTTTAGATCTTTGATTTTTGATTTATGTTATGTCACTATATTGGCTTAATGAGTTCTACCAATTAACATAATTAACCAATTAACATAATTAACCAATTAACATAATTAACCAATTAACTACTTCAAAGATTTTTTTCATTCATTATATTTTCTTTTTCATTTAAAATGCTCGCTAAGGAGTTCTGTATGAATTCCTTAGCATCATATATTTCCAGTAAAACAGGTTCATTTTCGGAAGTATAATGTATAATGATATTTCCTTTATCTTCAGCATAATCAATTTTCTTATCTGACAATTCTATTAATAATGCGTCTACATCCTTGCTGTATTTGATTTTAGTCATATCGCTTGATCCTTCCCGGATATATAGTTATGATTAATTTACAATAATTCATTTCTTCATAAATTACTCTTAAAACGTGTGTTTCATTAAGTTTGCTCTGAGCTATAAATCTGTTCTTACAACCGCGTTCTAATTTTTCGGGTTTAGAAACAATTTTTTAAATTAATTTTTATCAATTTCAATTCCATGCTTCTTGAGAACATTAATTTTATATATTGCATGGTTCGAAAAAATTATATCCTTAATCACCTAATATTACCAAAACTTACATCGAAAAAATAAAATTTAATCGGGCAAATATCAAACTAATATTTATATTCAAAATAACATCATTGAATTCTTTCTTTCATAATTATTAATTTAGTTCGTGAAAGTTTGGATAAATAATTCCCCCTATGTAAGAAAGTGTATAAAAACTAAAAAAAATACCACTAAGTCAGAAATTCGCCGCGGTGGAACTAAGATTAATAATTTCAAACTTTTTTTCTTAGAGTCTTAGCGACTTGGTGGTAAAAAAGAAAGTTTTGAGACAGGCTCACAAAAGTGAGCTAGGTGGGTTTTGTCAATGCTAGTCTGAGTTCAGATATTTTCGCACAGAGAGTAATTCTGCGGAAACGACAAAAAAACAATGAGGTTAGTTAAATTTACAATTTTATATTCCAGCTCTTCAGAATATCAAGCTGTTCATAATCCGTAAGATCATAATGTATCGGCGTAACGGAAACATAATTGTTCCTCACGGCGATCTCATCAAACTCAAGGGTTTCATCCATTACAGCCATCTTGCCTGTTAGCCAGAAGTACTCCCTGTTATTCGGATCCAGTCTCGAATCATAATAATCATCCCAGAAGGATTTTCCCTGACGGGTAATGAGTACGCCTTTGATCTTTTTTTCAGGAACAGGCGGAATATTTACATTCAGTAAAGTGCCTTTTGGCAATCCGTTTTTCAAAACATGCTTTGCGATCTTGGAAGAAAACTTTGCTGCAAATGAAAAATCATTATAAGTAAAACTCGCAAGTGACATTGCGATAGAAGGTATTCCGAGAATAGTGCCTTCGGTAGCCGCAGATACTGTACCTGAGTAGATTGTATTGATAGCGGTATTCGAACCGTGATTGATGCCGGATATAAGCAGATCGATCTTCTTTCCTTTTAACAAATTTCTGACAGCAAGCTTAACTGAATCCGCGGGAGTTCCTTCCACCGCATATCCATAAAAATCCCTGTCTATAAGATTCTTCCGTGCCCTGATCGGACTAGAGATCGTAATCGAATGCCCGACTGCGCTTTGCTGTGTATGAGGAGCTACGACATATACCTCTGCAAATTTCTTGATCTCTTTCCATAAAGCTTTTATCCCGTCAGACTCTATCCCATCATCATTTGAGATCAGTACTATTGGTTTCTGTTTTTTCAATATTATGTTTTTATAAAAGAATTCTAAATATTTTTAACTACTAACTACTAACTACTAACTACTAACTACTAACTACTAACTAC
>JAGQWH010000323.1 GCA_020437545.1 Ignavibacteriota bacterium | reverse complement strand
AAATGCTGCGATAGCATTTCCTCAACTTATAAATCATCTCAAAGGATTTTCAGAATTCCCTGATGGTGTTTTGAAGACTCATGAGATATTGAATGAATCAAAACTTCCGGAATATGATTTTTATGTTCCTTCTCCCGACCGGTCTTTGACTGAAAAATACAGAGATGAATATTTTTATGTTTTCCATAATAAAGTGGCTTTAATGAAAACATCCTTCGGATGTCCTTACAAATGCAGATTCTGCTATTGCAGAAAGATCACAGGTGATAAATATTTTGCCAGGCCGCTGGATGAAGTACTGGATGAACTTTCTTCAATAAAGGAAAAGGAGATCTATATAATAGATGATGATTTTCTGATCAGCAAAAACCGTCTCAGAGAATTTATCAGATCTTTAAAGGAAAGAGGAATTAAGAAAAAATATCTAATATACGGAAGAGCGGATTTTATTGCTGAAAATCCTGATATAATAAAGGAATTCAAAGAAATTGGTCTGCGAACAATTATAGTAGGACTTGAATCTTTTGACGATGTTGAATTAAATGATTTTAACAAACAGACCAGCAGCAATACAAATAAGCTTGCTATGGAAGTATTGAACAAATATAAAGTTGATTGCTATGCAGCCGTGATCGTATCACCTTCGTGGAGTAATGAAGATTTTAAAAAGGCCGGAGATATTATGACAGAACTTGGGATAAAGTTTGTAAACCTTCAGCCATTAACTCCGCTTAAAGGAACAGGCATCACTGTAAAAGAAGAAGATCTGGCAATCAGCAGAACTGATTTTGTTAAATGGGATCTTGCCCATGTGGCAATCCGTCCGGAAAAAATGAGCCTTGAAGATTACTATAAGAATATACTGAATCTTTATCTTCGTATCATTCAGAATCCAAAAAATTTTTTCAAAAACCTGAAGTACCCGCTTAACATGCAGCTGAAAATGGCAGGCGGACTTCAAAGAGTAAAAAAGCAATATCAAAAAAGAATAATGGAGATTTCTGATCATGCCTAAGCTTTTGTTAATACAGTCGACTCAATACAGCGCTAACGCAAAAAAACTCTGCAAGCAGAAGAGAATTTATCTCCCGGGACTTGCTTTTCCTCTTCTTGCTTCATTTGTACCGGATAACTGGAAGCTGGAGATCAGTATAGAAGTTGTAGATGAGATCGATTTTGATTCGGATGCAGACATAGTAGGAATTGGAGCAATGGGTCATGCTGTTTATCGAGCGATTGATATTGCAACTGAATTCAGAAAGAGGGGAAAGGTTGTATTCATGGGAGGATATATGCCTTCTATCATTCCATGGTTTGTAGATGAATTTTGCGATGGTGTGATCATAGGAGATGCTGAGATCTCTTTGCCGGAATTACTTAAAGACTTTGAATCAACCGGAAAGATAAAAAAACGATATGATAATCCTCTCAGAGATCTGAATAATCTTCCGTTGCCTGAATATGAGCTTCTGATGAAAAAGAAGATCGGATTCATGCTACCTGTTCAGGCCGGAAGAGGATGCCCTCATCTTTGCAGTTACTGTTCGATAGCCTGTGTTTACAAAGGAAGATATTCAGCTCGTCCGGTAAGTGAAGTTGTGAGAGATATAAAAAGAGTTAAAGAACTGGGATTCAGGTATTTCTACCTTTTGGATGATAATATAATAGGAAACCCCAAATTCCTTGAAGAGTTATGCATCCTCATCAAACCATTAAAAATGAAATGGGCGAGCCAGTGTTCTACTAACCTGGCCCGCAATCCCGGACTTTTGAAACTCGTTGCGGAATCGGGCTGCAGGATCCTGAGTCTTGGAATAGAAAGTATCAGTCAGGAAGGACTTAATCAGTTAAATAAAAACTGGGTTACGACTTCAAAGCATGAATTATTTTTAAAAAGAATTAATGAGGCAGGGATAATTCCTGCAACTGAAATGATGATAGGCACTGACAGCGATACTGAAGAGTCCATCAGAAAGACATTTGATTTTGTGATGAATACAAAGATCCCGATACCGAAATTTTATATATTGACGCCATTGCCCGGATCAGCTTTGTATGATGAATTTAAAAAGCAGGGGCGACTGCTTCATGAAGACTATAATTATTATACTGCAACT
>JAGQWH010000322.1 GCA_020437545.1 Ignavibacteriota bacterium | reverse complement strand
AACATAGATCTCCCTGAAGATTACTCTACCAAAAATCTTGAAATACTTTTAAAGATAAATCCGCCTGTTCTTGATACCTCAAAACTGATCTCAGATCTCAGAACGGGCAATACGGATTATAAATATCTTGAACAGCAGAATGAAGAAAATAAAATTGAAACTTCAATTGCTGAACTGGAAAGAAAACCTGATCTCAATCTGATGACAGGCTATAAATATAAATCAGAAATGCAGGGAAGTTTTCTGCTATTTGCGGTTACGATGGATCTTCCGTTTATGCCTTGGAATGAGAAACGAATAGACGCTGAAATAAAAGAGAAAATGATGAGAGAAAAGAGAATTGAATCCGAAGTAAAATCTCTTGAAGTAAATCTTAAAAATGAATTGAAAAATATTATAGTGAGAATAAATTCTTCGCAGGAAAAGATCAAATATCTCAATGAAGTACTTATCCCGCAGACTGAGGAAACTTTTAAATCATCTCTGATATCCTATGAAACAGCGGCTAATCAGTTCATAGATCTTCTGGATACATACAGAACTCTGAGAATGAATAATGAGATACTGGTGGAAGAAGAAACCAACTACCTGATTCTTATCAGCAGTCTTGAAAAATTAACAGGCAAACAAATTTTAACTATAAACTAAACTAAGATTTGGAATGAATTGGAATGAATTGATTGAAAATGCCGGCAGAAGTAATGAAAAAATAAAAGAAATGTTCAAATTTAAATTTTATATGATATGAAAAAAGTAATAATTGCAACACTTGTGATCTTAGCAATCGCAGGGACTTCATTCGGAGTTTATAAATTGTTTTTTGAAAACAAAGGCGGTGAGGAAGTTGTCAAAGACGAGCTTTATATATGTCCAATGCATCCGCAGATAAGAAGTGATCATCCCGGTGTATGCCCGATCTGCAACATGGATCTTGTTTTAAAAGAGGAGACAGATGCAAAAGCGGAATTTGATTCTCTGAAGGAACATGAAAATGAAATCGGAGATGTCACATTATCACCTTCACAGCAAGTGCTTGCAAACGTGCAGACGGAATCTGTTTCAATTAAAGAATTCAGGAGCAGTCTGGAATTTAACGGATTCATTAAAATGAATGAAACCAATATGCGACGGATAGCTACACCCATATCCGGAAAAATTTTAACTATGTATATAAATTATGAAGGGCAAAATGTAAGCAAGGGGCAGAAGGTATTTGATATATATTCACCCGAAATTTATTCAACTCAGAAAGAATATTTACTTGCTTTAAGGAATCTTGCAAATGCGAAGAGCAGCGGAAATGAAATGGTAATTTCGCAGGCGGAAAATCTGATCAGTTCAACAAAGAACCGTCTCAGATTATGGGAGGTTTCACCCGAACAGATACAGGAGCTGGAAACAAGTCAGGAGGTGCAGGATTATATTTCAGTTTATTCAAAGTACAGCGGAGTAGTTACTAAGAAACTCGTTAGTGAAGGCTACTGGGCAAAAGCAGGTGAAGATATTTTTGATTTAGCTGATCTTTCAACATTATGGGTGATAGCAAGTGTACCGGAATCAGACATTGGCAGTATCAGAATGGGGCAGACAGGAAAGATCACTTCAGTTGCTTATCCGGGTGAAGTATTCAATGCAAAGGTAAATTTCATAAGTCCGGTTTTGGATCCTGATTCAAGAACACTTGAAGTTCGTTTTGATGTATCAAACAGGAATAACAGGTTGAAACCGGATATGTATGTGAAAGCGGATGTCGGTTCGGCAAATTATCAGTGGAATATTGTAGTCCCGAGAAATGCCGTTCTCCGCACGGGAAAAATGGATATGGTTTATATTAAAAAAGGGAATAATGTTTTCGCGCCAAAGATGGTAACAATTGGCGGTGAAAAAGACGGTTATTATTTAATTACTTCAGGATTATCTGAAGGTGATGAAATAGTTACCAGCGCAGGATTTCTCATTGACAGTGAAAGTCAAATACGTACCGGAACATCAACGCACAACATGGAAAGCATGGAGATGGAAGTAAAAGGCGAGCCGAAAATTAACAAAGATCAGGATGCTATGAAGGATATGAAGAAGTAGAAAATAGTCTGACTCGGTCGAGTGTTTAGAGTGCGTGGAGTGTGTGGAGTGTGTGGAGTGTGTGGAGTGTG
>JAGQWH010000321.1 GCA_020437545.1 Ignavibacteriota bacterium | reverse complement strand
TTTTAATAACGAATAAAAACATAGAGCCCACGAGACTTCGAGGCAAAAAAACCGTCCAGGTTACAAAGTAAGACTGATCGAATTTATATAATCAAATATCGCTCCGAAGAAACCTATGAATATTATACCAATCACACACAACACCAGTCCCGCTTTTGCATAAAAATCACTGTTAATCTTTTCTATAGGATTCTCATTTTCATTTATGAACATCGCTTTCACGATCAGCAAATAATAGTAAAGCGAGATCGTTGCATTCACAACTGCTATGAAGACCAGTAAATAATATCCCTGCTTTGCTGCTGCAGTGAACAGGAAAAACTTTCCGAAGAAACCCGCAACCGGCGGTATACCCGCAAGCGAAAATAAAGAAAGCATCATCGCAAAACTCAGTTTCGGATTGGTCTTGTAAAACCCGTTGTAGTCATCCATTTCCTCTTTGCCTGTTGCATTGGAAACGATCGCCACGACACCGAATGCACCGAGATTTGAAAAAATATAGATCAGAAGAAAATAGATCACAGAACTTAAACCGACTGCCGTTCCGCAGATCACACCCAGCAGAATAAATCCCGCCTGCGCTATAGATGAAAATGCAAGATAACGTTTAAGATTTTTCTGCCGTATTGCGAATAAATTTCCGATCGTCATTGTAAGTATTGCAGTTACATAGATCACAGCGCTCCATATATAAACGATCTGACCAAACACTCTGTATAAAATTATCATCAGGATCAGAACCGCGGATGCCTTGGAGATCACAGACAGATATGACGTAATATTGACCGGCGCACCTTCGTAAACATCCGCCGTCCACAGATGGAAAGGCACTATGGAAATTTTAAAAGCTATTCCGGTAAATATAAATATGAACGAAAGTATCTGAAGCTTATCATACTCGACCAGCTTAAAGATCTCATTGAAATAAACTGTACCTGTAGTTGCATAAAGGATCGATATTCCAAACAGCAAAATTCCGGATGACAAAGCAGCAGACAATATAAGCTTTACACCGCCTTCAGCAGATTTGTTTTTATGAATGTCGGAAGCAACGAGAGCGGCTATCGGTATGGTCGCGAGTTCGAGTCCGAGAAAGAGCATAAGAAAATCTCCCGAAGAGATCATGAAATCCATTCCGACAAGTGACGATATGATTATAAGGAAATATTCAGCCGGATAATGAAATTCATTGTGATTCTTTCCAAGCCAGCCTGCTGACTGAAGGAAAATTATGAATACTCCTGCATTAAGAATGTTCTTAAAGAAAATATTCAACGCACTTGTCCTGAACATTCCGCCGAACATTTCTCCTGTCTCAATAGGTAAAAATCCAACTATTACATTTATGAAAAATAAAGTAATAGCAATCGGAATGATCTTAGCTCTCCTGTCTCCTCTGAAGATCAGCGAACATATAAGCAGTATAAGCGCAGTCGCGATCAGCAAAATTTCGAATCTCATCATTAAAAACAGTTCAGCGCTCACTTTTTATAAATATTAAATTTCAAATTTTAAATGTCCTTTATGTTAATGGAAAAAATTTCCTGAAATAACTACTATGCTTTCCGTGATCATATCTGACAGCCATAGCGGCGCAAGTCCGATCGCAGCTATTGCTACTATCAATGTTACCGTCACAACTTTCTCAAACCATCTTGCATCCGGAAACGATTTATATTCTTCGTCCATCACAGGACCGAGTAGTATCGCTCCGACTACTCTTAAAATATATACAGCCGTAATGACAATAGAAGCTGCTGCCATTATTGTAACAACTCTGTGGAAAGTATCATTATGCATAAACGCTCCGATGAAAATTGTCATCTCTGCAACAAATCCGCTGAGTCCCGGAAGACCGAGCGATGCAAATCCGGCGATCATATAACATACTGCGAGGAACGGCATTACTTTCATTATTCCGCGCATCATTCTGATATCCCGTGTATGTGTTCGCTCATAGATCATACCAATTAAAGCAAAGAAAAGAGCTGTCATAAGTCCGTGTGAGATCATCTGTATTACTGCACCGTTCATGGCTGTAGTATTCATCATCAGTATTGCAAACAGCACAAGCCCGCAGTGACTGACTGAAGAGTATGCATTGATATATTTAAGATCTTTCTGAACTATCGCGCCGAATGCTCCATATACTATG
>JAGQWH010000320.1 GCA_020437545.1 Ignavibacteriota bacterium | reverse complement strand
AGCACTACTGATGAACCGTCTGATTTTATAATTTTAATTTCAAAGAAATCCTGAAATTGTGAATTAATGAATTCAAGAAACTCTTCTGAAAGAAAATTATATTTTAATGTCATAGTGGACTGATTATTCTGAACTGTAAAACACTGCGAAATAGAACCGCTTGAAGTTGTAAATCCCAGTCCCGTAGAAATTATTCCCATAAAGTTTCCCTGAGTCGGATCTAAAAAACCAAGTCTGCTGATAACCCTTCCGTCTCCGTCCTTCGTCCATCCGTTAATATTCCCGTCTTCAAAATTTGCATTTGTCAGTGAGCTTGAAAATTTAAGGTCGTTATTTCCTACCTTTATCTGGAATACGGCATTTGGACCTACAGGATCAGTTGCGGCAAAAAAAGCCTGCGACGTAGTCTTGTTATCCACGGCAAGTCTTTTTGTTATTGAGTCAGCGATCGTAACACAGAATCCGCTGTTTACAACTTTAGTATAACCATAATATGTTTTTGCTCCTTTACCTAAAAATGCATTACCGAGATCCGGATTCATAGTACTTTCACATGAATTGTTAAGGATCACGGAGTTTGAAAATGATCCGGAGATGCCTGATATATATGGAGACATTACAGCATAAATATCTGCATTAACATTTACATTACCTGTGCTGCTGATAGTCATGTTTTTCCATATAGCAAGCTTTCCTGCCTGAAGCAGAGCTTTGTAAGTGCTAGTATAAATTGCAGCATTAGTATCCACGACTTCACCTGTTGCAAATGATTTTCCCTGAGAACCGTGTGTAGCAAGAACCACATAACCAAAATTTACAAAAGTATTTACAGCGCTTACTGTAGCCTGTTGATTTGTCAGAGAAACGATATTAAATCCTTTGCAGTCCGACTGATTCAATCTGTTGATAATATTTTGTCTTTCGTTGAATGGAGCGAAAGCGGCTTCAAACGGAGCATAGATCAGAACATTCCTGTTTCCAATGGCATTCGGGTCAGCCATTGAGTTGTCAGTATTATTGTATGAGACATTACTTTTTTTAAAAGTAGTACCGGTCGTTTGGTTTTCTACCGGTATCTTAGCATCTGTTCTCTTCGGGGATCTGTCTCCGCCGTAACCGCCTCTTGTAGTGATCTGACCGCTGCTGTTCAATACTGAGAACACAAGTCCGCCTTTAAGACCGGAAGAGTAGTTTATAAGAAGACTTGTCGAACCGCCTTTTTCTACTGAAGAGACTCCGGGCTGAGATTCCAGCCAGGTTTTCAACTCATTGGATGCAGATTCAATGTTACCCGGATTTCCTCCGAGTAGAGTCTCCAACTGTGTTTTTGCGTTTGCCTGTGTATTAAATAATAATCCTAAATTCTGAGGTGTGATGTCACTGTAAACACTGATGGTAAGTACCTGCGAATATTTAGTTTCGGTTGATGAAACATTTCCCTTTGCTCTTACTCTTAGACTTCCTTCGGCAGTTTCATTTAAATCGATCTTTGCGCTGTAAACATTGTCTTTTGCTATTTCATCGCCATTTAAAAGATTACCGTCATCCAGTAATGTACCTAATACTCCTGTTTCATTATTGTTAGCATCAACTTTTACAAGTGTTGCAAGCGAATCAGTAAAAGTAATTCCGGGATTTACCGTAAAATTAAATTGAACTGACTGAGTTGTATTCACTATCATTTCACCTGGTGACGAAATTATTGTTCCGGATATACTGTCAGTAGTAACGGGAGGAGGTGGATTTACAACAACAGGATTATCTTCACTGCAGCCGTTGTAAATTATCATAGAGATTATTAAAACCGAAACGAATAAAAATACTTTTTTCATGATTCTTTTTTTAGTGTTTGTAATTTATGGATTAATTTTGTTTAGAGATAAAGAATTGTAAAAAATTCAATTATTTTTGAATAAATATCATATAAAATTTTCAATAATCAGATCATCAGATATACTCACATACAGTAAATATTTACAGCTATCTTTTACCGGTCTTATATATTGATTAATCTCTGTGATTAATCTCTGCTTTTGAATCTTATATATATTTCTGAAATTTATTAATCAATTAATTTATTTTTTACCAGAAGAAAATACAAAGTTTACCTTAATTTTTCAAAAAAATAATAATTAAAATGTTACCAAAAATTCAATACAACA
>JAGQWH010000031.1 GCA_020437545.1 Ignavibacteriota bacterium | reverse complement strand
GTCAACACCATAATCAATGTATATACATATATTTTAATTCTACTATAAAAGTACCTGTTATCATCGTACTGTTCCCCTCTCCCGTTTTTTGAGTCTGTCACTAACATACTTTTCCACCACTTATCCGCTGCAGGCGGAACAAAGACTCTAAGATGAAAAATAAATATTTATCTTTGTTAGGCCGTCGCAAATTGAAGACTCCATGGCAAAAGCCTTCAAGATTCTCTTCTTAGAGCCTTAGAGTCTTTGAGGTAAAAAAACCTGATAGAACAAAAAAAGGCGGGATAACCCGCCTTTAATTTACAACTGCTATTAATACTTAAATTTAATCCGTCACCTTCATCACAAGATTCTCCGAATTTCCGTTCACCTCAGGATAATACATCAGCATCCCTTTTGCCGGATTAATGTTAAACTCACCCGGGATCTGAACCTGCATAATGTATGAGAACTCATAGACACCTTTGCCAATGTATGTTGAGAAGAATGTTACCCTGTCATCTCGAATGTCTTTATCAGCATACCACCATCTCCAGTAATAATAGCCATATCCGGCATAATCATTTTCTCCCTCGATCTTAAATGCCCAGTCATCTTTTATAACTTCTGCTCCCGACGGCAGAGGATCTTCAAGCATGAAATACTGATAGTCCTCATTCTTTGAGTGAACTCTCAGTTTCACAAGTATCTCATCTCCGGATTTTACATTTCCGTCAAAATAATTTTTCTTATAAGTTATCTTATCATCTATATATGATGGATATTTTTCAAGTTTGAAATATTCCCTCTCAACTCTGAAACCTTCCTCACTTGCTGAAATCGTATTCAGTGAATTGTAATAATTTAGTGATGATGAAAAATACACCTTTCCCGTCCCGGACTTCTCAATCCTTATCTCATTTTCACCGATCTTCAGTTTTTCATTTTGAATCACAACCGGGACGCCTTTGAGATATACATCAGTTGAAGTCATTCTTTTCTCAAATACTATATCACCGTTTAAAGATACTCTCACTGTATAATCAGGACTTAGTTCATTCGAGATTTTAAGATAATCTGTCATTGAATAAATTATCATAGCCGTCTCCTGTGTATTCCTCCACGAAGTTCCCTGTCTCTGCATCAAAAGCCATCTTACAACTTTATCTTTAAGATCCGACTTGCTGTCAATGTTCACAAGCGCTTTCAAAGCCATGGCTGTCGTCTGAACTTTATCATTCTGCCATCTGTAATGAAACTGTTTGCCTTCCCAGTATGCTGCGCCTTCACCTGTTTGTTTTACATTTTTTATGAGTTCTGATAAGACTTCTTCAGCTTTATTTTTCTCACCGATCAGCTTCCAGCTTAAAGCTATCAGACTTCTTGCATAATCATTTATCTCTGATGATTTTATCTTTGCAATTTCATCGCCAAGTTTGTCTTTCTCACCTATTCCTGCAAGTGTGTAGATCATATATGCTCTTGTCGTTGCATCAAGGTCTGATGATTTGAGCTGACGTTTTATTGAAGTTATTCCTTTTTTAAAGACACTCTCATTTACTTCATAACCAGCTTGCTTTGCAACGTTCAATCCATAAACTACATAAGCCGTCATGAAAGGATTACCGTCATCATACTGCCACCATCCCCAGCCGCCGTTGGAATTCTGAAATCCGTAAAGTCTTTGTAATCCTTTATTCACCATAAGAGGAAGTTCCTTAGCTGTTGCATCGCTTACCGGAATATTCAGATCTCTGAATGTATTAGCAACTATAACTGTCGGAAGAAATCTGCTCATAGTTTGTTCAACGCATCCGTAAGGATAGCCTATCAGTTCATCCATGGATGTCAGCAATGTAGATGCAAGCGACGGATCAACTGCTATAGTTATCTCACTGCTCCTCAGATCCGTTCCGGTCGGAATATTTAATATTTTGGTTTCGGTTTTATTCTGATCTGAAAAATCGGCTATTGCAGTTTCAGTGATCTTCAGACCTTTTGGCTGCAGCGGAACTTTCACTTCCATTGCATCTGACTCTTCATCTGTAAGCGCTTCTGCATAGAGTTTCGCCTCGCCTATCGGCTGAATGACCCTTATCTTCCAGTCTAATCTTACATCTGTATTCGGAGCAATGCTTATTGTTCTTTCATCGGAATCCTCCATAAGAAAAATATTCTCACCTGTGAATTTAACTTTAGTCTGTTTTTCAGCTCCTAAATAATTATGCACAATAGTTGAGATCACCAGTTCATCATTCTCCTGTAAAAATCTCGGTGTCTCCATTCTTATCAACAGATCTTTTCTTGTGATAACTGACGAAACCATCTGTCCGACTTTTGTATCTTCCGTTATTACTCTCGAAGTGATTCTCCATGTTGTCAGATTATCCGGATACTTCACATCGACTATAGCATATCCTTCACCGTCAGTAACTGTGTATGGCGACCAGAATATAGCATCGCGGAAATCGGAGCGCACGTCTGGAGTAACTAATTGTGATACTTCAGATACAACAGGACTTGATTCCATTTTTTTCTCCGGGGCTGACATCATCATTCCATCATTAACTATTTCTGATTCATCGGTCCGACCACCTCTTAAATTCTGTAGACTCGATTTATCATCAGCATCTACCAGCTCATTATCATCACTTATCTTCAGATTTATTATTTTAATTGAACCTTTTTCTACATCTATATCTACAGAACCATCCTTGCTTTTTGAATTTGAATATACTTGAACTTCATATTCACCTTCAGGTAATTTAAATTCAAAGTTACCATCTATATCTGTTATTGCTGCCATATAATCTTCATTGATTACTATAATTGCATCTGAAACAGGAGTACCATCAACTTTCTGAAGCTTCCCTTTTACTGTACCCAGATCTTTATCATTTGTAGATTTAAGATTAAATCTTTCATAAATGGTGATCAGTCTCGACTGACCGTAACTGTTATTATTATTGATGTAACCTGTCGACACACCCGAACTTCTTTGTCCATAAAAAAACTTTCTTATGTCTTTTGTCTTGTCTTCCTTAATCGAATAAATGCTTTCATCCACTACACCGATTGATACTTCTGCATTTCTGACAGGACTACCATAGTTGTCCAGTACTCGAACTTTAAGCTGACCTGTTTCTTTAGGTTTGTAAATTAGTTGTGATGGTTCGATCTGAACCGTTAAAAATTTTTCTTCGGGAATGGTCAGAACATTCTTTGATGTATTATAAAATTGTCCGTCAAATACATAGTTCACATTTATCTCAAATCCGCCGTTGTATTTTTCGGTAATGGGAATATCAATCATTGATGAGATTCCCGAAAATTTCTTAACCTCATAAGAAAGTATGTCATCTGTATTCGTTGTGATCAATACGTTAGCATCCGGATTAGTGATCAGAATAAGCGCATGACAGACCTCACCTATTTTATAACTTTCTTTATCAGGTATTATCTGTACACCGCCTGACTGATTATAGTACCACCACATGTTACCGGTGGATACATAAAAGTTAGCTGTTGTTGTAATTATATTCGCTCTGTCATCTTTGGAAGTGATCTCAACAAGATAAGATCCTTCAATATCTCCGCCACCTATATTATAGCTAACAATCCCCTTTCCGTCGATCTTTGTGCTTCCTTTGATTATTTGCTTCATATCTTTGTCTTCCTTGCTGTAATCTCTTCTCCAGTTTGTCTTGTATATTGTTGCTTCAAATTCCGTCTCAACAGGTTTATCCGCAAAGTCGAATGCATTTACTGTTATATTAACAGTTTCGTCCGGTTTATAAACATACTTATCAGCCTTAGCCGTTAAAGAAAAACCTCCTCTCGTCACAAATGCAGTCGTATTACCCGATATCTCCCGGCGGGATTTATCGGTAACTTTTGCCTGTATTATATATTTATAATCAGAATTATTATAGTAAGGTCTGTACCAGTCATAGTATCCCCGGGCTTCGGTTTTGAAATCTTCATTGATCTTATAATCAATTGTAAGTTTCCCTTCGCTGTTTAGCTGTCCTGTTCCGGAATAAATAAACACCGCGCCGTTGAATGCCTGATTGTCATCCTGATTTTCATAATAGTCCGCATACCACCATGAATATTCTGAGAACATCCACCATGGCTTGTAATATCTGACTTTATATATATTGTATTCAACTGTTGCATCCGTTACAGGACTTCCGAAATAATATCTCGCGTCAATTTCAGCTTTTAATTCATCATTACCAAAGTATTGATTCCTGTCAGTTGTAACCTTTACTTTGTATTCTGGTTTTTTGTATTGCTCTACGGTAAATGACGCACTGTAAGAATTGTTCTCGTCTATGTTTGCATAAATGTAATAATCACCTAAAGCACCATTCTCATCTATTTTGTATGATCCGTTAAAGCTTCCGTTATCATTAGTCCTTACAACTTCCTTATACACTTCAGAATTTTTTGAATCTTTAATAATTACAGTCAGCTCTTTATTTCTCAGAGGTTCCATTTGAGAAGAAGTATTCTTCCTTATTGTTCCTTTAAAATTTACTTCCGATCCTGTTCTGTAAACCGGTTGTTCGGTGAAAATGTATGTATAATATTTATTCTGATTGTAACCGAAATAAAGATATGCATCTGATAAAACTATGTCATCATTATACTTCCCTATTATCATTGGTTTCGGATCTTCATCCGAACCCGTATTCTCTTTTACTTCATCAGTGACAGTCTGATAAAACATACCATCCGATGTCTGTCCCGCTCCGATCTGTCTTGTACCGAGATAAAAACTCAGCTGGGCATTTGATATCGGATTACCGGATCTTCTGTCCACTACATAAGCCAGCATTGAATTATTTCCGGCTTTAGATACCAGACCTAGCTCTGAGATGATAAACCCGCAATATGCGACTTTGTTTCCGGATGTAACTTTTATCAAGTATGCGCCTTTTGAATTTACTTTAATCGGAATTGTTTCGTTGATATACAAATAACCGTAATCTCTTTTCGAGCTTAATGTTTTTTTGAAAGATGAAACCTCTTCTGTCAGATAAGAAAGATTAAGACTGTCTTTGCTCAGCACATCAAGATTATACCTTGAAGATTGTTTGGAGTAGAAAGCATTGATATCTTTTATTTTAAGTACTGAAAATTCAAAAGTAATGTTTTTTCTATCATCTTTTTTATTCCGGTAATTATATGAATACATATTCAGATTTATATCATCACCGGGAAAATATATGCTGTTGGTGGAAATATTAAAGTTCACATCATTTGACTGGCTATGTGAACTTATAGGTTTAAAGATCAATATTAAAAGCAACAATAAGATGAAGCAAAAATTTTGAGTATTCATAGCTTGATATAAAATATTTTATTTTTGTAAAATGCTTTTTTAAATTTTAAAAGTTGTAATTAATACTTAGATTGGAATACATTTTCATACAGGAAGTTATATACATCAAAACAGAATAAGTTCCGTAAATTAATTTTTTTTTAATGTTAGATGAATTAGTCAAAGAACCGTTTTTAGGTTTTCCTAAAAAAGCATTGAAATTTCTGAAAGACCTTTCAATTCCGTCAAACAATAACAAAGCATGGTTTGATGAACACAGAGACATCTATGAAGAAAATCTCAAGAAACCAATGCGCGATCTTATAGATACATTAGCTATCGAAATAAATAAAATCGATCCCGACATTGTAGTCAATTATAAATCAATTTTCCGTATCAACCGTGACGTAAGATTTGCAAAAGATAAAAGACCTTACAAGGAAATCTATGCTGCTGCTTTTGCATTTGACAGAATCAAATCTGCTGAGATTCCGGCTTTCTATTTTCATTTTGATTCAAAAGAAATTTTATTTGCGTCAGGCCAGTACAGTATGGATAATGATTATCTTAAAAAAATAAGGAATCATATATATAAGAATTTCAAAAACTACAAAGCCATCAAAACTGATAAGAAGTTTGTAAAGACTTTTGGGAGTGTTTTAGGAGAATCACTTACCAAATTGCCTAAAGGTTATGAGAATATTGATCCGGAAAAAGAAGATCCGGTTTTGGTCACTACTTTAAAGATGAAACAGTTCTATGTATTCAGGAACTTTAAATCAGAAGTTGTTTTGAATGAAGAGCTGGCAGATTTAATTACAGATCACATAAAAATCTCTTATGACTTCAATAAATTTTTAAGTAACGCAATTAAATAATTCAAAATTATAACACCCAATGAATAACTTCAAATTACACAGTATCAGCGTCACAGACTACAGCGGCGAAGGAGAACCGCTGATCTTTTTACACGCTTTTCCTCTGTGCAACAGGATGTGGGATGCTCAGGTTGAACACTTCAAAGATAAATACAGAGTCATAACTTATGATGCAAGAGGACTTGGTTACAGTAACGAACTTGTCAATTATCTGTTCACTATGGAAGATCATGTCAATGATCTCTTTAGCATTATCGAACATATGAAACTTGACAAAGTACACGCCTGCGGACTTTCAATGGGCGGATATATTCTGATGAGATCCGTTTTGAAAGATCCGTCTAAATTCAAATCAATGATTCTTGCCGGTACCAAAGCTGAAAATGATAACAATGCAGCTCTCATCAGCCGTTCCGAAAGTATCATAAAAGTAAGATCCGGAGGAAAGGAAAAATTCCTTGAAGAGTTTTTAAGAAAATTAATTTCGGAAGATAGTTTTCATAATAAAGAGATCAGGAATTTTGTCCATATGATCTTAAACTGGGCAGATGAAAATGGAATATGCTCAAATCAACTGGCAATAGCTACTAGAACTAATTCATATTATCTCCTTAAGGAAATAATGATCCCCGTTCTGGTAGTTGTCGGCAGAGAAGATATTCTGACACCGGTGATCAACTCATTTAATATGAAAGAGGAAATAAAGAATTCTGAATTTAAAGTTATTGAGAAAGCAGGTCATCTCTGTAACATAGATAGACCGATAGAATTTAATGAAGCCGTAGAAGGTTTTTTAAGAAAGGTAAAATTATAATATGAATAACTCATTAGGCAAACACTCTGATCTGGGAATACTTATAATCAGAATTGGTATCGGAATTTCTTTTATACTGGTACATGGACTTGGAAAGATAACAGGCGGTCCTGCGCTCTGGGAAAAGCTCGGAGGAGCTATGTCAAGTTTTGGAATTAATTTCCTTCCCACATTCTGGGGTTTTATGGCAGCATTTTCTGAATTTGTAGTTCCTTTTTTTCTCATAGCCGGTATACTTTTCAGACCTGCAGCTTTTCTGATGGCATTTACCATGTTCACTGCCATGTCAAAACATTTAGTTGGTCTAGATCCGTGGAATAAAGTTATCTATCCGATGGAACTTATGTTTGTATTTATAGCTCTGATACTGACAGGACCGGGAAAATACAGTTTATGGTATATGATGAATAAGCGGAAGATCAAGGAATGAAATTTAAATTATTTATAGAATATGACGGTACGAATTATTCGGGATGGCAAAAGCAGAATAATGCAAAGACAGTTCAGGGTTCGCTGATAAAAGCCGTTGAAAAAGCATTTCAAAAATCCAAAGGCGAAAGCAGGCTTATAGATCTTCAGGGCTCCGGACGAACTGACAGCGGTGTACATGCAATCGAACAGGTTGCACACATTGACTGCGAAACCATGCTTGCTCCGCATATTCTTCAGTTTAAAATTAATGACGAACTTCCTTCCGACATTAATATTCTGAATATCGAAAAAGCAGATGACAGATTTCACGCAAGGCATTCGGCGGAAGCCCGGCAGTATCTTTACAGGATCTCAAAAAGAAGAACTGCTTTTGACAAGAAGTATGTATGGTGGATAAAGGATGAACTTGATGCATCTGAAATGAATGAAGCAGCTCAGCTCATGACAGGTATGAATAATTTTCAGTCATTCTCCGAACCGGATAAGGAAAACAAATCAACAAAGGTACTTGTGGATTTTATTGAAATAACCGAAGATGAGGAATTAATATTGATCAGAATTAAAGCTTCACATTTTTTATGGAAGATGGTAAGAAGAGTTACAGGAATACTTGTTGAATGCGGCAGAGGCAATGTCAGTAAAGAAAACATAAAGAAATATCTTGCTCACTTTTCAAATGAGCCTGCAAAATATACAGCTCCTCCTTCAGGTCTTTTTCTTGAAAAAGTATTTTATAAAAAATGAGACAGAATACATATGCATTCTGTCTCATTGATAAATTGAAGAACTACTTTACAAATAAGTGTTAATTATTAGGGTAGATAGTCAAACCAAATGCCTGAGTACCTGTTCCGCCTACAAATCCATTGGCAATAATTGTATATATTCTGCCGGGTTCAAAATTAACATTTGGTTTTGTATAGATTACAGTAGGTGTACCTGCAGGATAAACATTTAATGAATCATACATCTGACCTGTTACAGGGCGGAAGCTTGTATATTGTGAAAAAGATTCAAATGCAAACCAAGGTGTTGTTTTGCCTGATACACCAACATCAACTGTTGGTCCGTTTGGAGATAAATGTAGAAATCTTACATTTGCATTGATGCTTCCAGGTGACGAAAGATCATCATTAAGGAATAATGGCTTAATGCTTGCAAGTGAATCATAAACAAAGACAGTATAGCTTTTGTTTTCCTGCATATAAAGAGCTGTGTCTATAACCGTTGTACTTGTTCCTGCTGCATTTATTTTTAAATTAGTTACAGAATTTCCGTTAACAGGAATGTAAGCTAATCTGGAAAGATAAGGTACATCAGTCGCTACAGTGCTGCTTCCGTAGTATATATCTACATTTGGAGCATTAGGTGAAGCGTGAACTACGGTAAGGAAAGCCTGAGGTGTTGCAGGACTTACAGGATTATCTTCATCACAACCTGAGAGAAGTGACAATGAAAAAACAGTTAGAACGGTAATAAGAAGTACCTGAATTGATTTGAATTTTTGATTTGATATCAAGATTTATCCTTTCTTTTTTTGATTTAATTTTAATTTTTTAAAATGTTAATTTATAATTTAAACTATTCAGAAATTAATTATCAGTCAGTTTTTAATAAATATTTCAAAAAGCAATTATAGCCATAAATGGAAAAAAAAATATTAGTAACCGGTGCAACAGGAATGATAGGTTCAAAGCTTGTTAAAGAACTGATAAAGATGGGTGCACTAGTCAGAATTCTGACTACAAATCCGGAAAAAGCAAAGAAAATTTTTAAGAATGAATATGCAAAGGAAATTTACAACTGGGCAAAGTATGATGATCCTGCAGTTCTTTATAAATTAATGGAGGATGCTGACGCTGTAATTAATCTTGCTGGTGCTAATGTTGCAGATAAGCGTTGGTCAGATGAATATAAGAAAGTAATTTATGACAGCCGGATTGATAATACAAAACTGATAGTTGATGCTCTTGGTTATTGCCAGAATACTCCGGAATGTCTGATCAATGCTTCAGGCGTAGGATATTATGGATTTTGCGGTGACGAGATTTTAAATGAGGATTCGGCTTCGGGGAATGACTTTCTTGCTAAAGTTTGCAAAGACTGGGAAATCGAAGCATTAAAAGCAATTGAATCAGGAGTAAGGGTTGTTAATATCAGAACAGGGATTGTCCTTGATAAAAATGAAGGAGCTTTAAAAGAAATGCTTACGCCTTTTAAATTCAAAATCGGAGTTTATCAGGGAAACGGTAAACAATGGTTTTCATGGATACATATAGATGATATTGTTCAAATGTATATATTTGCTTTACAAAACAATAAAATTAAAAGTGCACTGAATGGCAGTTCGCCTCATCCTGTATCCAACAGAAAATTTATTGAAACAATAGCCGGATTAATGAATGTAAAACTGATAATGCCGGTTCCGGAATTCATACTCAAAATAGTCGTAGGAGAATTTGCAAAAAATCTTTGCACTGGTCAGAGAGTCGAACCTGAGGTTGCCTTAAAAGAAGAATTCAAATTTAAATTTCCGGAATTGAAACCGGCTTTGGAAAATATATTAAAATCGTAACTGATCAATGTCAATCAGAAGAGAGATCATTTTAAATACATTTCAGGAATTGTGCTTTACTAATTTCGGAAACGGTATAGATAATATTTCAAATTTAAAAGCAGATGCATCCGAAAGAAAAATTTACAGGATCACTTCAGGAAATAATACTTATGTCGGTATTTATAATGAGAATCCTGATGAGAATAATGCATTCATAAATTTTTCAGGATCATTTAAAAATTCAGGTTTTAAAGTACCTGTAATATTTGCAGTCTCTGAAGATAAGCTGTTTTATATTGAAGAAGATCTTGGAAACTCAACACTGTTCAAACATATTATCAGTGACGAGTCTCAGGATGTCATGCCATTATATAAAAGATCTCTTTCGGATCTTGTAAGATTTCAGATCATTGGTAAAGATATAATTGATTTTAAAGATTGTTATCAGACAGAAATTTTTGATGAATCTGTCATAAAATCAGATCTGTATAAGTTCAATGAATTTTACACAAACATTTTCCTGAACAATACTCTTGACGGAAAAATCATTGAAGACATCATAAGGGTATCATCAGGTATCCTTTCTGATGTTGATTGCGGTTATTTTCTATACAGGGATTTTCAGCCCCGGAATATAATGCTAAAAAATGATGATCTGTATTACATTGATTATCAATCAGGAAGAAAAGGTCCGCTTCATTATGATCTTGCTTCATTTCTTTATTCAGGCAGCATAAAGATCACAGAAGAGCAGAGAAAAATTTTGACCGATCACTATCTGAATGAAATTCAATCACATGTAATTACAGATAAAAATAAATTCCTGAACGATTTTTATTTTTTCGTTTTTCTGAGACTGATCCAGATGCTGGGGAGTTACGCTTATCTGTATAAAAAAAGAAATGACAAAGGTGTCTTGAATAAAATTGCGGGTGCATTAAATAATCTGAAGAGCATAAGGGAAAAACTTGATGTGCCTGAGTTGAAAATTATAATTGACAGTCTTACAGGTTTTATGAATTGATCATTCATATCTCAATGCATCGATAGGATTTAATTTCGCAGCCTGATAGGCAGGATAAACTCCGAACACAATTCCGACTAAAGAACACACTAGCAAACCAATAACTACCCAGTCATATGGAATGACTACAGGACTGCTGAGAAACATACCTATAAGATTTCCGGTTACGATTCCAAGTATTATACCTATAACGCCTCCTATCTCACATAAAATCACGGCTTCAATAAGAAATTGTTTAAGTACAGAATTATTCTTTGCCCCAATGGCTTTCCTGATGCCGATCTCTTTTGTTCTTTCGGTAACGGATACAAGCATAATGTTCATAATGCCTACACCGGCAGCCAGTAAAGCTATGAATGAAATAAATCCGGCTCCGTATTTAAAATATTTGGTGAAACTGTTTACAGTGCTGATCATAGATTCGTTGGAGAATATTTCAAAACTGTTATCAGCACCCGGTTTATCTTTTCTTATTATGCGCATAGCATTGGTCAGGTCTTCGACACATTCATCATAAGTTTCCTTGCTTGGCGCCTGAATGGCAATGTTCATGGACCTGTTATTCTTTCCGTAGATCTGCTGCATTGTAGTGATCGGAAGCAAGGCAAAATTACTGTTGCTCTGACTGAATCCGTCTCCCTGTTTTTCAAGAACTCCAATTACTTTAAACTCATTATTATCGATTCTTATATTCTTCCCGATTGGATTTACCAGAGGAAAAAGTTTATCCATTACATCAAGTCCTATTACGGCGACTTTATTATTATTTATCACATCTGCATCTGTGATAAATCTTCCGAACTGCACAGCTCTTCCGTTGCATTCAAGATAATGAGGCTGTACACCTCCGATAGTATTATTTGGGTTAGTGGATTCTTCATTGCTCCTTATTGCCTTATCTTCATTAAGATAATCTTCAATTGAAATATACTTGTAGGAGGTTGCTTTCTCTGATAATCTGAGAGCCTGGTTATAGGTAATATCCGGTCTGTGCTTCATCCTGTTATCCCCTTCTAAAAGAATAACAGGTCTTTTCTGTATCTGAAATGAATTGCTTCCAAGTCCGCTAAGACCGCTTTCTATTCCTGCCTGCAGAGCATTGAGTAAAGTCATTATTGTGATAATTGAAAAGACACCTATGATTATTCCGGAGAGTGTTAAAGCCGCCCTGAGCTTGCTGGCTTTTAATGTATTTATTGCAATATGTAATAATTCTTTGAAAGGCATTTTTTACAAACAAAATCTTATACGACTTGTATATGTATAAAAAATTTCGTGATCAGCGATGATCATTCATATCTTAAAGCATCGATTGGATTTAATTTTGCAGCCTGATAAGCAGGATATACACCGAATACTATTCCGACAACGGAGCAGACAACCAATCCAATAATGACCCAGTCGTAAGGGATCACTACCGGACTGCTGAGGAAAATTCCGATAAGATTACCGGTAATTACACCGAGTAAAATTCCGATAAGACCTCCGAATTCACAAAGGATAATAGCTTCAAACAGAAACTGTTTTAAAATGGAATTGTTCTTTGCGCCAATTGCTTTTCTTATACCGATCTCTTTTGTTCTCTCTGTAACAGATACGAGCATGATATTCATGATTCCAACTCCGGCAGCAAGCATAGCAATAAATGAAATGAATCCGGCTCCGTATTTGAAATATTTTGTAAAACTGTTGACCTGTCCTATAAGAGATTCATTCGAATATATTTCAAAACTATCCTCTGCTCCCGGTTTATCTTTTCTGATCACTCTCATAACACTTATAACATTTTCCATACACTCATTATATGTTAATTTATCCTCCGCCTGTATTGCAATATTGATCGATCTGTTATTTTTACCATAGATCTGCTGCATAGTTGTAATAGGCAGCAATGCAAAATTATCATTACTCGAACCGAATCCTTCACCTTTTTTCTCAAATACCCCTATTACTTTGAACTGAGAATTATCAATTGTAATATATCTGCCTATCGGATCCACATTTGGAAATAATTTATCGACTGCATCCATTCCCAAAACGCATACCCTGTTATTATTTATCAGATCCACGTCAGTGATAAATCTTCCAAACTGAACTACCCTGTTATTGCATTCGAGATATGAAGGCATTACACCACCGACATAGTAATTTGGATTTGTAGTCTCCTTTTCGGTCTTAAGTGATTTATCATAAATATAATCTTCCAGTGAAATGTTTTTATAAACAGTAGCTTTTTCTATTAACCTCAGCCCCTGTTCGTATGTAATATCCTGTCTGTTTCTGTATTTAGCGCGGCTTCCCGGACCTCCAACCTGAATAGCAGGGAATTTCTGTATCTGAAAGGTGTTACTTCCAAGTTCGCTTAAACCGCCTTCAATTCCTGCCTGTAAAGCATTCAGCAAAGTCATAATAGCAATGATGGAAAATACTCCAATGATTATTCCGGAAAGTGTAAGGAATGCACGTAACTTGTTAGCTTTTAATGTATTTATGGAGATTCGTAATAACTCTGATATAGACAAACCGGATTTTTTAAATTATTGGATATATTATTAAATTACAATCAATCGCTGCGTATAAAAACTTTACAAAATATATAAACTTTACAAACTATTCATATCTTAAAGCTTCGACAGGATCCATCTTTGCAGCATTATATGCCGGGAAAAATCCTGCTAATACTCCGAACACAAGTGAGACAAACAACGCAAGTGCTATAACCCAGATGGGCATTGCAGTTGGTAATACAAAAGCATTTATCAGTAAACTGATCGGAAATGAGATCAGTAAACCTATTAATCCTCCCAAGAGACATATGGTACAAGATTCTATTAAGAACTGATATAATATAGTGCTTCTTTTTGCGCCAATTGCTTTTCTTATACCGATCTCCTTTGTACGTTCTTTCACGGAAACAAACATGATGTTTGCGATACCAACAGATCCAACGATAAGTGAAAGTGAAGTAATAAGCGTACCGATGATCTTTATTAAAGATGTCAGACTGTCAAATGTGGTTTTGAATGCTTCCTGTTGATTGACTCCGAAATCATCTCTTTCACCATAATCAACTTTCCTGGCTCTTCTCATAATAGCAATTACCTCTTCCTTTGTATCTGACATTGTTTTAATATCTTCTGCCTTAATATTGATACTGAGTCCCCGTTTACCTCCGAATAAATTAAAGAACCGGTCAATCGGAATTATTACCCTGTTATCCAGACTGAATAAACCAAGTAAACTCCCCTGCTTTTCTACAACTCCTATCACTCTGAATGAATATGATCCGATCTTTATAGTTTTTCCAATGGGATTTGATTTTTCGAAGAAAGCGTTTTTAATTTCCTGCCCAATCACACATACGGGATATCCGCTGTTTGATTCTTTTTCAGTAAAAAATCTGCCGTCCTCAATATTTAATCCGAATGTTTCCTGATATTCAAAAGTTGTGCCCAGTATGAAAACATTTTCAAGAACGAGATCATTATACTGCAAAGTTCTTGCTCCTCCTACTGAAGGACACATTACTGCAGCAGTTTGCGCGTTTCTTTTCAGATATTCATATTGCGTAAGTGTTATATCTTTTCTGTTTCTGTAAAATGACCAGTCTTCTTTTCCAAACCATTCAAATTTCTGTACAAATAAAACATCGGCTCCTACCGAAGAAATACTTTTTTCAAACGCCCTGTTAATTCCTTCTATAGCAGTCTGCATCAGAGTCACTGATGTAATACCGATAACTATTCCAAGCGTGGCAAGAAATGAGCGAAGCTTGTTCGCTGTAATTGCCTTGTAGGAAATAATTATATTTTCTCTTATTTCGGATAAAAAATTCATTGTTATGGAATTAAAATTTCCTTCTTCTGTTTGGCTTTATGGCCTTTATCACTCAGCGTGTCACTTTCAATTAATCCGTCTCTTATCTTAATTACCCTGTGTGCATGCTGAGCAATTTCTTCTTCGTGAGTCACGATGATAATCGTATTACCTTTTTCATTTAATTCCTCCAGCAGACCCATTATCTCATCTCCGGTTTTTGTATCAAGATTTCCGGTTGGTTCGTCTGCAAGAATAATTGAAGGATCATTCACAAGAGCCCTTGCTATAGCTACTCTCTGACGCTGACCACCCGAGAGTTCATTCGGCTTATGTGTCATCCTGTCTTCAAGACCTACATTATATAATGCTTCTTCGGCTTTGAGTATTCTTTCGACTTTGGGAATTCCTCTGTAAACAAGTGGCAGTTCGACGTTGTGCAAAGCATCACTTCTTGCTAACAGATTAAAGGTCTGAAATACAAAACCTATCTCTCTGTTTCTGATTTCCGCAAGTTCATCATCATCCATTTCACCAACATTTTTTCCGTTGAGAAAAAACTGTCCGCTGGATGGAGTATCAAGACATCCGATAATATTCATAAGAGTTGATTTACCTGAACCGGACGGACCCATGATCGCAACGTATTCATTTTTTTTAATTTCTACCGAGATGCCTTTTAAAGCATACAACTTTTCGCTTCCCATTATATAAAGCTTTGTAATATCCTTTATTTCTATTAAGTTATTTTCCATTTATTATTTTAATATAAAATTAATACCAGATTTACTCATCATCATCTTCACTGTATTTTTTCTTTTTTCTTTTCTTGATCTCATTATCCACTTTTATCTTGGTACTGTCTTCAAGTATCTTGTTAATGGCTTTAAAACTTCCCTTTACCACTTCCTGATCAAGGCTTGCTCCCTCTACTAATTCAATATAACTGTCATCACTTATTCCGGTTTTCACTTCTTCCACTCTTGCCTCATCATTGTCAACTACAAATATAACTTCACGGGGTTTCATTTTTTTACTCAGCCTTTCCTGAGATTCTCTCTTTACATTTCCACTGCTGTTATCCATTGAACCACCCATATTAAAATCTTCTTCTCTTGTAGTTACACATTGAATAGGAACTGCAAGTACATCTTTTCTGTGTTCAACTTCAATATCAACAGTACAGCTCATTCCGGGTCTTAGATCTACATCATTATTCAATATTCTTATTTTCACAACAAAGTTTACAACTGCATCCTGTGTTCCCTGCCCTGTCTGTAAAGCTGAATTAGCGATCTCATATACATACCCTATGAATACTTTATCCGGAAATGCATCTATCTCAATTTTTGCTGTATCGCCGATGTTGATAGAAGAAACGTCTGTTTCACCTACTTCCACCTGACACTCCATTTTCGAAAGATCCGAAATTGTCATTATCTGTGAACCCTGATTGGATATAGTACCGAGTACTTTTTCACCTAATTCATTATTCAGCTGAGTGACAGTTCCGTCCATAGGCGAATAAATTGTAGTTTTTGAAATGTCATATCTTATTCTTGAAAGACCTGTCTTCTGTTGATTTATCTGTGCCTGTATTGAATTCAGTGTAGCAAGAGCCTGGTCAATATTGTTTTGAGCATTATCAATTTCACTTTGAGTAGCGAGTCCTTTATTATATAATTTATTCAGTCTTTCCATCTCCTGCTGAGCTCTCTTCAAAGCGACTTCATTTACGGCAAGATTACTTTCAGCAACATCAATTGCGGCATTTTGCTGTTGTAATTCAGGAGCATATGCATCCTGTTTTATTTTCACAATGAGGTCATTTTTCTTGACTGCTTCGCCTTCTTTAAATGGAAGCGAGATTATCTCACCACTGATCTCCGCGCTTATATTTACCTGAGTCTCAGACTGAACTTTTCCGGTAGCGGTTACGACTTGTGTTAAATTTCGTTTCCCGATTTTTTCAGTCTGAACAATCACAACATCATCTTTCATACCTGATATAATTATTGCAGCTACAATAATTACAAGTAATGAAATACCGATTATCCATAACTTCTTTTTGCTTTTCTTTTTTTGCTTTTTCACCGGTAAGGGTGCCGGTATTTTAGGAATAGTTGTCTCTGACATATTTATATATTATTTATTTAAAATTATATTTAATTATTTTAGATCCCCGATATAATACTGTAATCTCTTTTCTGCTAATAAGAAATCATAATAAGCATTTATACGGTCTATTTTTAGTGTATTAAGTTTTGTTGCGGCTGTCTGAGCATCCAGTAATGTTCCTAATCCAACTCTGTAATTTTCATCTGACAGCAATTTATCCTGTTCGGCAGAAACTATGTTTCTCTCAAGGATCTCGATCTGCTTAAACTGTGTTTCAAGATCTATGTAGGATTTTTTTATCTCACTTCTGATCTGTTGCTTCAGAAGTTGAATATCATCCTGCTTTTGTCTGATCTGAATTTCGGATGACTGCATTTTATTGCTCATGCTGAATCCCTGAAAGATCGGATACGCTATATTGATCCCGAAATTAAATGCTCTCGAACCTAAAATATTATTTATATTTGATGCATTTAAATTATAATTACCAAAAGCGCTGATTACCGGATAATATAAATTTTTCTGATCTATTTCTAATTGAGTTTGATTGATTCTTATATTCTGTTCTGACAGCTTGTAATCATATCTGTTTGCAAGAGCTTTATTAAGAAGTACTTCTGTATTTGAATTTCGGTTCAATACTCCCTGTAATTCGGCTGTTGTCAGGTCTGTCTCTATATTTCTGTTTGAAACTGTATATTCAGTATTCATATCAGTATTCATTGCCAGAAGAAGATCCACTTTGCTTTTGCGGTACTCATTCTTTGATCTTTCTACAGCAAGTTCATTTTGAGCAACCTGAACATCCTGTCTGTATACATCTGTCATTGTGACTTTTCCGACATCCATAAACTCTTTTATTCTGTCAAGCTGAAGCTTGGAATCATTCAGGTTTTCTTCATTGGCTGCGACAATTTTTTCTTTTTTGAGAATATCAAAGTATACTGAATTTATATTGAAGACCAGATCATACTTTTGTTTATCAAGCTGAAGAATAACAGAAGATTCATTTTCTTCCGACAGATCTATCTGTGAAAGATTTGAGAAACCGTCAAACAATGTCACTGTTGAACTTACACCAACACCAAAATTATTTATCCAGGTATCCTGTTCGGGAATTTCAATAGGAATACCATTCTGAAAAGTTACCGTTCCGTCTGAATAGGTGTTATTTCTGCTCCATCTTGCATTTAAACTCAGATTAGGATAAAGATTTCCTTTAGCTCCCTTGGTGGAAAGTTTTTGTATCTCAAGGCTTTTTTCAAGAGTTGCAATATTGGTATTATTCTGTATTGCAATATTTACTGCCTCATTGAGATCTATAGTTTGCTGAGCTGATGAAGGTGAAGAATTTGATAAGGTGATCAGAATGATACTTGAAAAGAGTAAGAATATTTTTTTCATTTAAAATTTTTCGATTGAGAATTAATGAAATTAACGAGTGTAAAAATAATAAGTTTCGGTTCTAACAAACAATAAAGTTTTTAATATTTTTGTTAGTTTTGACTCTAATTTACTTATAAAGGTTTCAGAAATGGAAATAGCAAATTTAGTTTTACATTATAGTAATTTTTTACAAATTAAAAAAGATTTTTTTTGTAATAAATTGTTTCGATATATTTTTATGTTTATTAAAAAAAGTTTTACTAAATATTAATTCCGGACTTAATTTAAGTTTTGCTTTTTCTTGTTAATGAAGATACATTTAATCAGTGTAATTTAAAGTCAGATCTTTTGAATGAATCGAGTTCCAGAGTTATACTGCCAACAATAGCATTTAGCTGAGCTTTAAGCGGAACCCTTGCACTGTTTTTTGAAAACCACCCTGCAAATTCTCCGTTCATTCCGAATACTCCGGTAAATTTTGCAACTCCGTTACATCCGACTGCAACAATATCATCTTCAAACGCCGATAATGATATTTCTTCCGGTTCTGATTTAAAATAATAGTCTACTGAGGTTTCTTCTTCATTCATGAAAACCGGCACCATAAAATTGTCCTCAGGTGTGAACGAATTAATTCTCGCTTTATAAAACAGCGACAGACCATCCTGAAATCTGACATTCTTGTTAATGGATATGTTCTTATCAATCTCTACATTTCCTTTGTTGGTTTTTTTTACATATACATATTGCGAATCGTAATGAAATACATATTCTATTTCCACATAACCATCTTCCACCTTTTCTTTTGCTCTGAATTTTCTCGAATAAAGATCTTTCCCGTCAAATACTAATTCAGATTCAAATTCAATTTCCAGATCGACAAACGGAATACCTTTATAAGAATACATTTTTGATTTTGCCGTAAATATCTCTGTTCCGTTAGAAACAGATTTATCAGTTATCCTCATGTTTACTTCCCCCAGCTTGATAAATCCGTAATAAACTATATAATTCAATTCTTCTCCCACTTTCAAAACATTATCCTGTGAAAAAGAATTTTTTATGTTAAAACTGTTCAGGATCAGAATAATAATTACAATAAATATTTTCATAATAACAAAAAATTTTTAAATTCATTTTTTAAATGCCGGCGGTTTCCATAGATCTTTTTTATAAGAAATTAATTCACATGTAACATTTCCGAGTGATGAATTAAAATATGCCTTTATAGGAACTCTGTATTCATCATCAGACAGCAATATTAGAAATTCACCTTTAAATCCGAATATACCGGTAAAATCAGTAATACCTTCAAGTTTAATGACGGATATATCGTAATCAAATGTCTCTGTATTTACAACTGTTTTATTGGCATTAAAAGAGTAACGAACTGAAGACATACTGTCATTGGCAAAAACCGGTATGTTGAAATTTTTATTACTGAATGAATTTATTCTGGATTCATAAATCCATGAAAGCTTGTCTCTGTATTTTGTTCCATCTTCAATCGGTACGCTTATGTCTTTTTCAACATTACCATTTGTTTCAACATTTATTTTTATCGAATCCTTTTTATAATTGAATTTGTATTCGGCTCTTGAAATGGATTTGTCCTTGAAGCTTGATCTGAAATATTTTCTGGAATATAGCTCGTCGTCATCAAATTCCATTTCTGATTCAAAAATCTGATTAAACTCTATAAATGGAACTTCAGGATAGGTTTTTATTTCCAGTCTGGAATTATAAATTGTTTTTTTTCCGCTCTTACGGGAATTGGAAAGGGTAAATTTCATGTAACCCAGTTTTATAAAACCGAAAGTTAGTTCATATTTCAGTTCTTCCTTTACATCCATTACCTTTTCCTGCGGGTGAGCTTCAACAGATATCAGACTGATAAGAATTATCAGAATCATGCAACTCACCCTTGGGAAATTAAAAGGCATTAAAATTTTTACTGTTTTAATTTTGCTAATTTGATTGCATCATCGAATAAAGTAACTGCTTTTAAAAATTGCTCATCATTATTTACCCACACCAGATAACTTCCGTTATTGCCCCATATATCCCGCGCAATCTGGAATTTGATTGAGGTTTTTATAAAATCAAGATCTTTGTTATATTCATCTTCATTGAACACAACTTCCTTTTCGGCTGCCATGCTCTTTAATTCTGAAAGCATTTCATCGTCAATGTTAAACCCGTCTCTGAACTGAAGAGGTGTCTTGTATGTCTGCTCAATATTTTTTCTGTTATTTGCCATGTATCTTTCTGCAAATATATAAAACAGGTTCAGTCTTCTGAGCTGAATTGAATAATTTGTCAATGTGTCGAGTTTAATGACAAAGTCAGGTGTGATACCGCCTCCGCCGTAAACTGTTCTTCCGCCGAAAGTCTTGAACTCAGGTCTAGCCGTATCCTTAGTGTCATTCAAATGATCAATATTTTCTCCTTCTACGTCAGTATTGGTCTTATCAAGATATTTACTTCCTTCATAAGGTTTTTGTATCAATCTGCCGGTAGGGGTATAATATCTTGCTGTTGTGACTCTGAAAGCCGAACCATCAGGCAGATCAAATTGTCTTTGTACAAGACCTTTTCCAAATGTAGTTTCTCCGACTATTAAACCTCTGTCCCAGTCCTGTACAGCTCCTGAAACGATCTCGCTGGCTGAAGCAGAACCACCATTAACAAGAACAACCAGAGGAATATCAGTATATTTTCCACCTTCTGAAATATATTCTTCATTGAAATCTCTTATTCTGCTCTTAGTGAAAACAATCTTCTGACCTTTTGGGATAAATTCACCTGCAATTTTAAATGCCTGATCAAGAAAACCACCCGGATCTCCTCTCAGATCAAGTATGACTTTTTTCATACCCTGACCCTGAAGATCACTCATTGCTTTCATAAACTCATCATAAGTCGTTCCTGCAAATCTTGATACTTTTACATAACCTATTTCATTATCATACATGAAAGAAGCATCTACACTGTAAATCGGGATTTTATCTCTTGTGATTTCAAATTCAAGAGGTTCATTAATTCCGGCTCTTTGAATGGTTACTTTTACTTTAGTCCCTTTTGGACCTTTTAATTTTTTCGGAACTTCATCTCTTGCAATTTTAACTGCATTGACACCGTCAATTTTCACTATCTTATCCCCTGCCATGATTCCAAGCTCTTCAGATGGTCCGCCGCTAATAGGAGAAACGATGGTAAGTGTATCATTTATAATGTCAAACTCAACTCCAATTCCCTCAAAACTACCCTGGAAATCTTCGTTTACCCTCTTTAGCTGATCGGCTGATATATAAACCGAATGAGGATCCAGACCTTCCAGCATACCTTTAATGGCATCTTCTGTCAATTTCTGGGAATCTACTTCGTCCACATAATATCGTGAAGTAACTTCAAGAGCATCATTAAATTTTCTGACCTGTGATGTTACTTTATCATCAGAGACCGCATTCTGGATCTGCATACCAACAAATATTCCCAGTATTACAAGTAGTATTAATACAGGAAAAATAATTTTTTTACTGATCATTTTTTAAAGTGTTTATTTTTGATAAAAATACATTATTAAGATATTATAAGAAATACTATAGTTAACTTTAATGTTCCTTTTACTGAATTAAATATTCTTACTCCAATACTGATCCGGAAATAATACATTTACGCCCTGTAAAATTTATTGTTATAAATATTTTTAAAAAAGAAATTTTAATGAAGTTTAAACAGTTCAGTTCACTGTCAAAACTTCATCAGGAAAATCAGGTTTTCCGGATTTAAAAATATTCAAATCAATTAATAATTTTGTATTGACTTAACGGATTAAATTAATCATTATTGAGGAAAAAAATACAGGGGGATAATGATATAATTCGTTTACTGTTATGTTAATTAAAAAAGTAAACTAAATTCAAATTATGAATTCTTTTAAAACCAAAGCAATCCTTTTAGCATTAATCTGCTTAATCGCTCACCAGGATATATTCTCACAAGGTACAGGTAATAAATATGCAGGCGAATTTCTGGCAATAGGTGTCGGAGGTCGTCCAAGAGGAATGGGCGGAGCTTATGTAGCTCTGGTAAACGATGTTACAGCAGGTTACTGGAATCCCGGATCTCTGGCAGATATCAATTACCCTCAGTTTGCCTTAATGCACGAATCACAGTTCAGTAACTTATTAAATTATGATTACGGATCTGTTGCAATTCCTTTTGGAAAAAGTACTTCAATCGGCTTCAGTATGATAAGACTTGGTGTTGATGATATTGCCGATACCAGAAATGCTCTTATTGAAGAGAATGGTAACGGAATTTACGAACAGGAACTTGGAGAAAGACTTGACCCTTCCAAGATCACTTATTTTAATGCTGCTGATTATGCTTTCTACCTTACTTACTCCAAACGTCCCAGTGAAAAATTTTCTTATGGTGCAAACTTAAAAGTTATAACAAAAAATCTCGCTGAGGAAAGCGCCTGGGGACTGGGCTTTGATCTCGGTGTTGCCTACAATCCTTTCGGAACGTTTTTTCTCGGTGCAAATCTGATGGATATTACTTCTACCTATTTGTCCTGGTCTACCGGAAAGCAGGAGGTCATTGTACCAACTGCAAAAATCGGAGGAGCCTACGAATTTGAATTTGCAAGCGGAACATTTACTCCTCTTGTGGATTTTGATATCAGATTTGAAAACAGACAATCCAGCGCAAACGCAAATATTGGTCCGGTCAGTTTTGATGTTCATGCGGGACTTGAATATTCATTTAAAAACCTCATCGCTATCAGGACAGGTTATAATGATATCGGAAATCTTACTTTAGGAGCAGGTGTCAAATTACCAAAGATCAACATAGATTATTCTTTTTCAAAATATGACGGACTTGAAGATCTTGGAAACAGTCACGTCATATCACTGATATTTACTCTTGAAGATGAAAAGTTTCAGAGAAAATAGTTTCAGTATTTAATTAATTTAAACCTTGCCGAATCCGTTTCAGCAAGGTTTTTTTATTTTCATTCAACAATAATTATAAAACAGATAAAAAATTTTCATAATTTATAAAACAAAAACCAACTGATATTGAACAAAACAGGAATGGCAATCCATGGCGGAGCAGGAACAATTTTGAAAGCCAATATGACAGATGAAAAAGAAATGCTTTATAAAAACTCTCTAAGAGAGGCTCTTGAAGAAGGATGGGAATTAATACAGCAGGGTAAAAGCGCTACTGATGCCGTAGTAAAAGCCGTTGAGATACTTGAAAACAATCCGTTGTTTAATGCCGGTAAAGGCTCAGTATTTACAAATTCAGGGAAACATGAAATGGATGCTTCTGTCATGGAAGGCAAATATCTGAATGCCGGCGCTGTATCTTCAGTCAGTAATATTAAAAACCCGGTATTACTTGCAAAAGTGATAATGGATAATTCGGATTTTGTATATCTTAGCGGAAAAGGTGCACAGGAATTTGCCGATAAACATAAACTTGTTTTTGAAAAAGATGAATATTTTTTTGATCAGTTCAGATATGATCAATACAGTAATGCATTAAAAAATGATAAGACAATGCTTGATCATACAGTTATAGATGAATCTGAAAATGATGGTGATAAAGAAAAAAAGTTCGGAACGGTCGGCGCAGTTGCTCTGGACAAAGATGGTAATCTTGCCGCAGCAACTTCTACAGGCGGATTAACAAATAAGAAATATGGCAGAGTCGGAGACAGTCCTTTAATAGGTTCGGGTACTTATGCAAACAATAAAACCTGTGCGGTATCATGTACAGGTGAAGGAGAATATTTTATAAGAGCAGTATGCGCTTACGATGTATCTGCATTAATGGAATACGGGAAGTTATCACTCGAAGATGCCTGTGAAGAAATCGTTAACAGAAAGCTGGTTTCATTGAAAGGAGAAGGCGGACTGATAGCCATTGATAAAAACTGCAATATTGCCATGCCTTTTAATTCAAAAGGAATGTACCGTGCATTCATTAAAAGCGGTCAAAAACCTGAGATCAGTATATACAGGGATTAGTTTAAATTTAATTTAAAATTATTAAGCTTTTAAATTAAATTTTCATTAATTCAAGTTTTTAATCCTAAAATATCTGCTAAAACAATGATTAGATTCACTAATTGTGTTTCAAAATTATTTTTAGTATTTTACATAAATTAATTAACCCTTTTATGAAATTTAACCTTAACAATATGTTTGGAAATAAATCAACTAAACCGAAAGATAATTCATACAGCGAACCCACTTACAGAGAAGAAATTAAACCACCTGTAAGAAGCACAGCAACTAATCAGGACAGAGTATTAACATTGATCAGCGAAGGCTGTAAATTTGAAGGCAATTTATCTTCACCGTCAACCACCAAAATAGATGGTCACATAGTTGGAAATCTTAGAGGTGAAAGCGGAATAGTAATCGGAGAAAAAGGGATTGTAGAAGGAAATGTAAATGCTGTTGATGTAACTATCTACGGAACAGTAAAAGGGAATGTAAAAGCTCACAAACTTGAATTAAAAAGATCCGGTTCTCTGGACGGAGATATCATAATTGAAGAACTGGTAACAGAATCCGGTTCAAGATTTAACGGTTCTTCCAAAATGGGTGATAAATCCAAAAGCAATATCATTGATATGAAAGTAGATATGAAAGAAACAGAAACAGATATTGAGATTCGTCCGGAAGAAGAAAAACCAAAGGATAAACCTGTATTAAAATTCCACTGATAATAAACCAGTTTTATATATATAAAAAAAACCTGTTGATATAATTATTAACAGGTTTTTTATATTATACTAAAATTCAAGGTTATCCCGCAACCAATTTAATCTCAATTTCCTTCTCAGATCCGCTTCTGATAATTTTCATCTTTAGAACTTCACCTGTCTTCAGATCATTTACAATGAATAACAGATCCCGTTCATTTCTGACAACTTCACCGTTTGCTTCTATCACTACGTCTTCAGGTTTTAATCCGGCATTATCTGATAATCCGCCTTTTTGAACTTCTACAATTACAACTCCTTCAGCTTTTTCAAGCTTCAAATATTTTGCAATTCTTTCATCCACACCCTGAATCCTGAAACCTACATTGAAATTCCTTTCAATTTTTCCATTCATTTTTATCTCTTCCATAATTTTCTTAACCCTGTTTATGGAAATTGCAAATCCAACACCTATACTTCCATTGCTGTATCCACCGCCTGTAAATATAATAGTGTTCATTCCTATAACTTCAGCATCAGCATTTAATAACGGACCTCCGGAATTTCCGGCGTTGATGGATGCATCTGTCTGTATCATATCCTTATATACTCTGTTTCCGTCTGCATTAACTTTCATATCCGTTGCGCTTACTACTCCTACAGTAACTGTTGGTTTATCATTTATTTCAAAAAGTCCGAATGGATTTCCGAGTGCAACAACCCACTCTCCAATAATGACATCATCAGAATTTCCGAGTTTTACAAATGGCAGATTATTTTTTTCAATTTTTATCAAAGCTACGTCTGTATTCCTGTCAGATCCGATAAGTTTTGCATCTACGGTTTCACCGTTTGTCATAGTTACCGAAATCTTTGTAGCATTCCCGGCAACGTGATCATTTGTCAGGATATAACCATCTTCAGAAATTATAAAACCCGAACCAAGCTCCTTTACTACCTGAGTCTGTGGTCCCCTGTTCTGAAAGAATTGCTTAAAAAACGGATCATTATTAAACATTGAAAAAGGATCCTGTACTTCCCTGACCTCTTCCACATTTATTCCTACAACTGCAGGAGAAACTTTCTTTACCGTCCTTGTAATGGCAGTTTCTCTTGTGTCTGATATATTTTTGTTATTTTCCTCAAGTGAATTCTGTACCTGTACTACAGAATTGTTCAGATCATTTTTGTTACCATTAAAAAAATATTTACCAATTAAGATACCTGAAGTTAAAAATAATAATACAATTGTACTTAAAAGAATTTTCTTTCCCATATGTGAATTTATTTTCGGAGAAATTTCCCCGTTATTTTCTGATATAATTATATTCTCTGTTTTCATTTGAATTTGAACTGAATTATTTTTTCCCCTTTACGATATTATTTTTTTAAATGTTTCTTTACTTTTCTGTAAATTGCTTCACTGTCAATATTGAACTTGCTCATTAGCTGAGAGGCTATAATCCCGCTTTCTCCAAATGTGTCATCTATCGCTATATAATCCATTTTAGTAGGTTGATGTAATGCAAGCACTTCTGCTACGGCTCCGAATAATCCGCATTGCCACTGATGATCTTCACAGGTAATTATTAATCCTGTCTCTTTTGCACACTTCACCAGAGCTTCTTTATCTATTGGTTTAATAGTATGCATATTAAGGACTCTTGCGCTTATACCTTCCTTTTTAAGTTTTTCCGATGCAACCAATGCTTCCCATACAATTAATCCGCTCGCTACAAGTGTAACATCCGATCCTTCTGCAAGAATATCAGCTTTACCAAACTCAAAAGGAGCATTCATATCAGTGAAATTAGGAGATTTCTCTCTGTAAAATCTTATATAAAAGGGACCAACGGTATCAATGGCAAGTCTTACTGCCCTGTATGTCTGATTGTAATCACAGGGTGTGATGACATTCATATTTGGCAGAACCCTCATTATTGCTACATCCTCAAATGACTGGTGTGTTGCCCCGTCAGGACCTACCGTAATGCCGCAATGAGATGCACAGATCTTTACATTCATTTCACTGTATGCAATAGACTGTCTTATCTGATCAAAAGGTCTTCCCGTTGCAAATTCACCATAGGCAGATGCAACCGGTATTTTACCTGCAAGAGCAAGTCCTGCAGCAGTTCCCATCATATCCTGCTCCGCTACTCCGACAGAAATGAATCTGTCAGGATATGCATCACGGAATAAATTAGTCTTTACAGAACCTGATACATCTCCTCCCAATACAACAATGTTATCATTTTCTTTTCCGGCATCTACCAATGCATCAGCAAATCCCTGTCTTGTTTCCTTTAATTCAGGACTTTCAAAATTAAAATTCATTTTTCATATAAAAATTTAATAAAAACAAAAATACTTTTTCTAATTAAGGTTTTCAAATGAATAATAAATACTTGATTAAATTTTATTCAATACTGTCCAAAACATTTTCAAATAAGTAAAAAAGCTTTAATA
>JAGQWH010000319.1 GCA_020437545.1 Ignavibacteriota bacterium | reverse complement strand
AATTGTCAATAACAGATTTTGAATCTGTTGTCACATCGTATCTGTGCGGATAAGGATTTATCCCGAGATTTTTTATTTCTTCAAGTTCTTCTAATCTTCTTTTGATTAGTTCGTTTTGCTCTGACAAGTATTTCCTTTCTGATTTTTTAAATTATTTTTTTTTTGCCTCGAAGACTCTAAGGCTCAAAGTAATTTTTTAATAAATGATTCCTCTGAAATTTATGTTAGAATCTTATTTCTGTCTTAGATATTGCACAAACAATTTTTTTAAATTTCTTTATTGTTAATTAAATCAATTAAATATCTTAAATGAGAATAATATTTATTTTCTAAAACTTTAACTAGATTATTCTTTAACTGCTTAGTATTAATTAAGTGATAAATCATTTCAATACAGCTTTCCTTTACCTTTGGTAAATAATTCTGAATTACATCCCAAATAATTGCATAGTCAATTCCAATATAATTGTGAGAAAGAATGTTTCTTAAACCAATAACTTCATTCCAGTTTACAACCTTATAATTGGTTCTCAAATCTTCATCAATTTTTTTACTTGATTCGCCAATCGCAATCAACAGATTTATGCTGGCATTAAAATTCAACTGATCGTTTATTTCATAAAATATATCCGCATTATGTAAATCTATAGTGTATATATTAATCTTTTCAACAGCTTCTAAAATAGTAAGAAGATGTAATACATTTTTATCAAACATAAACAATGTCTTTCTGTATTTCCATGTTTATTAAAGGATTTATTGCATCTTTGTAAACTATGTCAACTTCTTTATCAATATTGGTTTCTAAGAATTTTTTTAACTCATAATAATAATTATATTTTTTGAATTCTTTTCTAACTTCGATCAGAATATCAACATCACTATTTTCATTTTGAGAATTGTTTAAATAAGATCCAAATAATCCTATCTTATCAACTCCAAAGTCTTGAGATAATTTTAATTTATTATTATTTAAAAATTTCAATATTTTTTCTTTTTCTGTGACCATAAAAACAATTAAAAAATTTAAATTGCTATTGTTCCCTAATACTTTTTCTTAAAACTACTCTTAAGACTTTTCCTGGTAAAAGATTTAGTTCCCTTTTTCTTATCAAAACTATTGCCGGCTTTTTTGTAATTCTTTTTTCCGTCTAACTTCTCATCGTTAGTACCGGATCTCTTATAACTTTTCTTCTTATCATCCCGGCTGTCAAATTTCTTATAGCTTTTCTTTTTATCTTCACTTCTGTCATTACTCTCTTTATGCTTTCCGAACTTTTTCTTTCCATCTTTTCTGTCAATATCTCTTTCTATTTTGTTAAAACCAAGACTGCCTTCTCTTTCAGTTCTTATCTTTTCCTTATAACCCCATTTAGATTCCTTTTTCTTTCTCTTAACTACGGGTTTGTCAAATTTCTCAGACTTATCAACTAATTTATCTTTTCTAAACTTCTCAAGCTTTTTAGACTTTCCGCTCTGATGTTTCTTTCTTTCAGCTAGGTCATCCCGCTCTTTGTATTTTTTATAATCTCTTTTCTTTTCTGTTTTCGGAACGTAAGGTAAAGATACATTTACACTTTCGGCATTTTCTGCTATCTGATGTAATCGCTTAACCTGTTCGGCGTCAAGTTTTTCCCACTGACCTTCCTTGAGGTCACCCAGCTTCAGACCTGCGTATTCGGTTCGTTTGAGATCTCTCACAAAATATCCGTAAAACTCAAACATCTTTCTTACCTGTCTGTTTCGCCCTTCATAGATCGAAATATAAAGATCCTGATAGTTATTGTTTTTCTTCGGATAACGGATCACACACGGCGCTGTTTTTTTATCTTCAAGATTAATGCCACCAGTAAGTTTGAGTCTGTGCTTTTCTTCAAGAGGTTTTGAAAGTTTGACAAAGTATGTTTTATAGATCTCGCTTTTAGGATGCATCAACTTGTTTGCTAGTTCACCATCATTTGTCAGAAGCAAAAGCCCGGTCGTATTATAATCAAGTCTTCCGACGGGAAATATCTTTTCTTTCATTTTGATAAGATCGATAACTGTCGTTCTGTGCTTATCATCAGATACGGTTGTAATTACTCCCTGCGGTTTATTCAGCATGATGTAGATCTTCTTCACTGAAGTGCGGATGTATTCGCCGTCAACAGCTACCTTATCTCTGGATGGATCGATCTTGAATCCCAGTTCAACAACTGTATTT
>JAGQWH010000318.1 GCA_020437545.1 Ignavibacteriota bacterium | reverse complement strand
AAATAGATTATAAATATACTCTTGAAGATGTAAACGAAGTTAAATTAATCCTGAATTTCATGTATACAAATAATGTTGATAATATCACTTTAAAAACTCCTGAATTCACTTATTTAACTTTGATGATAGGTTTTGAAACAGGTATTGAATATAGAAATACCGGATCTCTTGATTTCAATGTTGTTAACAGCAAACAAATAGAGGGTGATTGGTATTTTGTAGAATATTAAATAATTTGTCAAAGAATAAAATTAAATTTTATGAATCTAAAGTCAAATCCCGGCAACGGCTGGACTTTATCCAATAATGAATTCTATGTCAAAGGCGCAGACGGCAAAGACCTCGCAACATATCAGGGAAGCGAACTTGAGGATTGGTATGTATGGGGTGGCGATCTCATTGGGAAGATAAGAAATGATAAGCCGTATTATTATTTCAAAGATCATCTCGGAAGTGTAAGAGCAATCGTAAAGAATGATGCTTCTGTAGTCGCAGCGTATGACTATGACGCATGGGGCTATCCGCTTGAGGGAAGAAGTTTTAACGCAGATTCGATGAAGTTTAAATATACAGGGAAGGAATTGGACAAGGAGAGTCTTTATGATTATTTCGGGGCGAGGTATTATGATAGCAGGATAGGACGTTGGGGAAGTGTAGATCCTTTATCTAACTTATTTGCTTCATTCAGTTCTTATGTTTATAGTTACGACAATCCTCTAGTTTTTTTAGATGTAGGAGGAGCTTTTCCATACACTTTTCATATTCGATCTTTTGCCCCCCCAAATTCCTTTCTCGGAACAGGGTTTAATGATGATAACAGAAGCTTTTCGATAGATCAAAACGTTACTTCACGAGTTAAGCAAGAGTTTACAATCGATCCCACAGCTCAAACTTATTCTGGAGGAAAACCAACCAGTGATCCGACAATTTGGAATGGGCTAAGTTTAACGTCTAGTCCATCAGGTGGCATTTACCAACCAGAATTCTCAAATAACTATTTTGGAAGTAGCTCGGCCACAACAATATCCAATTTTGAAGCGTCGAATCCCTTTTTCTTTGGTGTTGCTCCAAATATTGATGTAAGTTCTGCAATTGGAATAACAGAAGATCTTGCAGCAGGTAAACTATATCTATCAATTGATTTGATGTCTAAACAATTCCCCGCAACCGAATCATTAATACAAGACAATGCAGGTAATATAATTTTTCTTTCTGGAGGAGCTGCATATGGAAATGCATCAGATCTCATCGGAGCTAATATATCAACAATTTCGATTTTAGATATAGTTATTGGAATAAATAACAAAGGGGTTTTCCAAAATGTAACATTTCAAGGAAAAGTTTACTCAATTGAAGATTATAATAAACTTAGAATACAAGAATCTGCTGGACCATTCTAAAATTAGAATAGTATTTAAAAATTTATTATGCGTTATATAATATATTTTGCGATTAATTTATTTTACCAGATATTTACTATTTGGTTTTTGTTATTTGCAAACACTTATTTAAACGAATTATTGTTTCCAAAGGATTTAAAATGGTCAAACGGAAGATTAAATAACAATTTGACATCATTTTTTTATGCAAAATCCTTTCTTTTAGTTATTGAATTTATTTTATTATCTGTTATCATAATAATAACTAATAAATGGTTTTTGAACCAATTTATAATTGATAAAAAGAATATTCTTTTCAATTGTACTATATCAATCTATTTGATTATCACTTTATTGTTTGTTGTTTTAATCATTTACACAATTTTTTCTAATGATCTCCTATTTTCGAGCCGTCGTTAAATTAACAAAAGGTTCACTTTCAATTTGAGTTAGTACGGACTATTTTCGTAGAAAACAAACTTAACTTAATTATGTGTTTTTTAATTTTAAATATTCCAAATACAAATGAGCTGTATTATGAATATTTATATGGCTACAGCAACAGACTATTGAACGCAGCCAATATAAATCAGGGAGATATGTCTTATTCAGTTCTTAATACTTATGATAAAGACGGCAATATCACAACTCTGAAAAGATACGGTGATAATAATATTGTAACTGATGATTTCAATTATCAGTATTACTCCGGAACTAACAAGCTTAGTAAGGTAAGCGGAGCGATCGATCAGTACAGCTATGATCTTAACGGAAATGTCACCCGCGACACGATCAATTACAATTTCAACATACAATACGATCACAGAAATCTTA
>JAGQWH010000317.1 GCA_020437545.1 Ignavibacteriota bacterium | reverse complement strand
AAAGAAGAAGAAAACATTAATATAACTTTTCATTTACATGACGAATATGACAATATTGTTTTTGTAGGAAGCACTGCACTTACTAATCTTGAGTATAAATCCAAAAAAGGTCTCACAACTGCATTTTGCAGAATACCGGAAAATCTTTTAAATTCAGGAAAATTCACTGTCAGCAAGTTTTTTATCCTAAAAGGTATTAGTAATGTAATATATGAACATAATGATCTCCTGACTTTTGAAATAACAAATTCAATGCTGGACAAACACGGACTTATTGGCAAAATTGACGGTATGATAAAACCGAAACTGGATTGGGAAGTTAATATCGGACAAAATACAGAAGTACTAATTTAAAAATCTAATTATAGAATCTATATAAAACTTTATACTTGAATAATACGCTCACATCAGAATCTAAATTTAAATCACAGTTAACTGATTTCCCACGCAGATCTACAAAAAAAGTTATTCCCCCAACTGCACCAAACGGAAAACCCTGGCCGAAAATCTCTATTGTTACGGTCTCATTCAATATGGTAGATTATATTGAAGATACTATACTGTCTGTTATATCACAGGAATATCCAAATCTCGAATATATTGTAATTGATGGCGGCAGTAAAGACGGCACTGTGGACATTATTAAAAAATACGAGCAATGGATAACATATTGGGTGAGTGAACCTGACAGCGGAATGTATGACGCTATAAACAAAGGTTTCAAGCATGCCACAGGTGAAATTATGGCTTATATCAATTCGGATGACAAGTATCACTATAACGCTTTTTTTTCCGCAGCCTCGATCTTTTCAGAAATGGAAGATGTTGACTGGCTTCTTGGAAGAGCTTCTTTCTATAATGATGAAGGTACAATTGTTGACGTTAAGGATCTAAAAAAATGGAGCAAACTTAATTACTATCTTGGTGAATATCAGTGGATCCAGCAGGAATCGGTATTCTGGAGAAGGAACCTATGGCTTAAAGCCGGAAGCAAGATCAATACTGAATTAAAATATGCAGGTGATTATGAACTATGGCTGAGATTTTTCAGATTCGCAAAATTGTATTCCGTTGAGACAATATTCGCAGGTTTCAGATTCAGAACAAAAGATCAGCTTTCACTTGATAAAATGGATTCGTATGTGTATGAAGTTGATATGGTCACCAATCTCTCAGGACTCCCGCGCGAAGATAAATATGCAATTAAGAAAATGAAGTTCATCAGGAATTTTGTTCTGAAAATTCCTCTTATCAGAAGATTTAAATTCATCAGAAGAAATATTGAAAGAACTTTTGATTATCCGCCCAAGATCTGTTATGACTTCGGAAGCAGAAAGTTTTTCAAGAATTACTCTCCGGTATAAAAAATTTTTTAAATTAGAAATCTCATACTTTGATCAATGTAACTAAAACATATCTTCCGCCTGTTGAAGAATATATTGAAAAGATCAGATCAGTATGGGAAAATAACTGGATCACAAATCAGGGTCCTCTTGCAGAAGAGCTTGAATCAGAATTAAAAAATTATCTCGGTGTAAAAAATCTTCTTCTTGTATCCAACGGTACTATTGCGCTTCAGATAGCCATTAAAGCCTTAGAACTTAAAGATGAAATAATTACGACCCCCTATTCTTATGTCGCTACAACTTCATCCATTCTCTGGGAAAACTGTACTCCCGTATTCTGTGATATTGAAGATAAAACTTTCTGTATCGATCCTGATAAGATTGAAAGTTTAATAACCGAAGAGACAACCGGCATCCTTGCAACAAATGTTTACGGCTTCCCTTGCGAATATGAAAAAATAAAAGCAATCGCTGACAGGCATGATCTCAAAGTTATTTATGACGGAGCTCATTCCTTCGGCGTAAAGATAAACGGTGAATCTGTTTTTAATTACGGCGATATCTCGACCATTAGTTTCCACGCTACTAAACTGTTCCATACTATCGAAGGCGGAGCGATCATCACAAATGATGAAAAACTCTCTGCTAAGATGTTCCTTTACAGGGCATTCGGTCATCTGGATGATGATCATTATTCAGTAGGGATAAACGGAAGAACATCCGAATTCAATGCAGCTATGGGTCTTTGTAATCTTCCAAGAGTGACTGATTTCATTAAACGAAGAAAAGAAATTAATATTTTATACAGATCTTTACTCGGTAATACCGGATTGAAATATCCTGTCATTCCTGAAAACACAGAATATAATTATTCA
>JAGQWH010000316.1 GCA_020437545.1 Ignavibacteriota bacterium | reverse complement strand
TTTTACGAAGTCCGATTATTTTTACAGGAAACAATAATGATACCGCAAGATATTATTATCCTCCCGGTTCGCAGAATCTGGTAGTCAAAGTCGGATACAAATTTACGGGAATGAATGTTTTTAATACATACAATAACGGATCACCACCTCCGGCAGACCCTCAGAATTATGTAGAAACATACAGAGTAATGGAAGGTAAATGGAAATCCGGTGAATCATGGATCAATCCGACGAACGGGCAGCCTACAAAAAAAGCGTATTCCGGAGATCCTGTAAGCGGTTCAGGCTGGGTAATGTCCGGTGGAAATGACAGAAGATATCTGCAGAGTTTCGGTCCTTTTAATATGAGTCCGAATGATACACAATCTATCATTGTTGCTCAGGTCATTGCAAGAGGAACTAGTAATCTGAACAGCATATCTGAACTCAGAAATTTATCAGATCATGTACAGAGTATTTATGATCAGAATTTTCAGTCTGTACTGGCAGTTCAAAATGTATCAAATGAAATTCCGGTCAGTTATAGTCTTGATCAGAATTATCCAAACCCGTTCAACCCAAACTCAAAGATAAGTTACAAGTTACGAGTTTCAAGTTACGTAAAGCTTGTGGTCTATAACATCATGGGAAAAGAAATATCTACTCTTGTAAATGAAAAGCAAAATCCCGGAACTTATCAGGTGGATTTCGACGGAAATGGATTGCCGGGTGGAATTTACTTTTACAGACTTACGGCAGGTGGGTATACAGAAACTAAGTCTATGATTTTATTGAAATAATATTTTAGAAACTATTAAAATCATTAAAAGCTGAAGGAGAAGTCTTTATTGCTCGTTCCCAAACTCTAAAATGTCAGAAAACGATTTTTTACCTCAAAGGCTCTAAGACTCTAAGAATAAAAAACTTTAAAAAATAACTTCTTTGATCCGCTGCGTCGGATTCGATCCGCTGCGGCGGATTTGAGGCAGAGTAAATGGAATTGTTATTGCTCGTTCCCAAACTCTCAGACTGTCCGAAAACGTTGACTTTGCCTCCAAGGCTCAAAGACTCCAAGATAAAAACCTTGTTCCGCTCGTTCCCAAACTCTGTTTGGGAACGCACTTGTTTGCAAAGCTCTGCTTTGCGTTTGTTTCTAAATCAATCTCTCCTTCATCATTTACCAACCTCATACTGTCATCCCGGAACGCCTGCCTGAATGATTTGCATTTAACAATAACACTTTAGGGCAGGCGTATCCGGGATCCGGGAATCTTGTCACTTGAAAAAACCTCACCCCAAACCCTTTCTGAGACTGTCTCAAAACCATACTCCTTCCCAATCCGCCGTGGCGGACCAGTTTGGGAAGGTCCAATTATAGCGAGTTTTTGCTTACCAAACTGGGGTTTGGTAATCAGGGACGAAGTTTTGAGACACTCCCGCAAGGAGGGGGAATTATCATTTATAAAATGCGTGTAAATATAAAAAATTCATTTATTCTTGAACATTTAATTTCTTACTGTATTCAATTTTGATTCAATCTAGAGTTAAGTAGATGTTTAGATTTTTCTAAAATATAAATGTAAGATATGTATTCAATGTAAAAGTATCTCAACAAACTTAAAAACGGGACACCCTAATCCCGTACCAGCATTCAATCATTACAAGCGTTAACAAAGATTTTTTCCGAAATTTTGATTTTATACTGAAGGCAGGAAAGTCTCTGCGGGGACGAAAGAAAATGCTTTTAGTTATATGAAAAAACATTCTGCTTCAGATCATTTTTTAAATTAACCAATTATGAGATACCGGATCATCAAAAACTCATTTGAGATTAGAAACAAAAAAACCCCGCACAAAAAACATGCGGGGTTAATTAAAGGAAGAACAAATATGAAAGAACAATAGCCGACTGGCGTCGACCATTATGAACATATAAAATTTTTTAATAAAAAACTATCAATTTTTGTATGCATTTTTCGGACGATCAATGATTCATATCTCTTCAGGGAAACAAATCTTTCCCGAAGCTATCTCCAACTGTTAACAGCTTTCTGTCATTTCCAACTACCGAAAACCCCTGAAATCAAAAAAGTCAAATCCCGGCAAACACAGTGCCGGTAAGGGTAAAAACCACTTCACTTCTGTTTATTGAAAAAAAGTTTCTTGACAAATCTGTTCATTAGGGATAGTTTTGCCAGAAAGAAATAAAGTTAAAAGTTGAAAGTTAAAAGTTGAAAGTTAAAAGTTAAAAGTTGAACATTGAACATTGAACATTGAAAAGTAAAGTCGTCAGAAATAAAAGTAAA
>JAGQWH010000315.1 GCA_020437545.1 Ignavibacteriota bacterium | reverse complement strand
ATTGCGTTCTGTACTCTCAGTGCTGGGAAGATCCTCAGATTGACAGAGAAGCTTTTCGAATTCAAAAAGATGATGTGATCTTTTCTATTACTTCGGGAGGATGCAACCTGCTCAACTTCCTGACTGATAATCCTGAATCTGTCATAGCGCTGGACCTGAATCCTAATCAAAACCACTTGCTGGAATTGAAGATCTCGGCATTCAGAAACCTGTCCTATACTGATATGCTTGAATTTCTCGGAGTAAGAAAGTGTGATAACAGAAAAGAAATTTACATGTTGCTCAAAACGGATCTGTCTTTACCTGCCCGATGCTACTGGGATAAAAACATAAAAAAAATAGAGCGCGGAATAATTCATTGCGGCAGATATGAAGATTACATGGGTCTTCTGAGAAAATGTTTAAGACTCTTTGTCAGCAAAAGAACTATCATTCAATTCTTTGATACAGAAGATAATGAAGCGAGAAAGATCCTTTTTGAAAAAAAGTGGAACAACAGGAGATGGAAAATTTTCACTAAAGTATTACTCAGCCGCAGGACTATGAGCCTTCTGTTTGATGAAGCATTTTTCAAATATCTTGAGACTGATTTTTCATTCGGTGAACACTTTGCCGGAAAAGTAAAGACTGCTCTGACACAACTTCCAATAAAGGAAAATTACTTTCTAAGATATATACTGCTGGGAAATTATGATGAGAACTATCTCCCTCCATATCTGAGAAGAGAAAACTTTGAACTGATTAGAAGCAGATTAGACAGGATCAGCATCATTACAGACAACTGTTACGATTTTCTTAAACAACAACCAGATAACTCAATAACAAAGTTCAATTTCACAAATGTCTTTGAATGGATATCCGAAGAATCATTTGCAGATCTGCTGGAAGAAACCATACGCGTAGCAAAAGACAGTGCTGTCATAACATACCGGAACCTCCTTGTTCCCCGCGAACATCCGGAAAAGCTTTCCGGAAGAATAGTTTCAAGGAAAGAGTTTGCACAGCAGCTTCATGATAAAGATCTGTCCTTCATATATGATAATTACATTGTTGAAGTAATTGATAAAAAGGAGAAAAAATGTCATACAGAATTATTAAAATATCAACCGGAAATGAGCTGAATGATTTTATTGAGCTTCCATTTAGGATCTACAAAGATGACAAGCTATGGGTTGCACCCATTAGATCCGAACTGAAAAGGACCCTCAATACCAGGATAAATCCATATTTCAGAAAGGCATCACTTGAATTATTCAGCTGTTATAAAGACGGCGAAATTACAGCCAGAATTTCACTCTCTGTCAATGATGATTACAACAGGAAATCAGATATTAGAACCGGATTTTTTGGATTCTTCGAAGCTTTCAATGACAAGAATGCCGTAAAATATTTATTCACAGAGCTCAGGAAGTATTGCAGTGAAAATGGCATCAAGCGCCTTGAAGGTCCTTTCAATCCGAATCTGTATTCAGAAATAGGAATGCTATGCAGCAGCTATGACTCACCTCCAACATTTTTTCAGACATATAATCCGGAGTATTATAACTCATTGTTAAAAGAAAACGGATTCAAAGAGCTTGAGATCCTGCACACCAGAATAAACACAAATTCGTCAGGATACCTGATTGAGAAGTTCGGGTCTTTTAAACTCAGCAATGAAGATATGGTTGTACGGTGTTTTGACAACAGGAATAAGGCAAGGGATCTGGAGATCCTCAGAGACATATATAACGATGCCTTTTCAGAAAACTGGCATTTCACATCTGTAAGCAAGGAAGAATACCTGTTTGTTTCAGAACATCTTGAGCTTGTCACTGCCCCGGAATTAATAAAGTTTGTAGAATATAAAGGAGAACCTGTTGCGGTAGTTCAATTTGCGCTTGATGTAAACCCTCTCCTCAGAAAGTTTAAGGGAAAGAAAAGCATTATACCTTATATTAATTTTCTTCTTAAAAGAAAACAGATAGACCGCGCAGTTATATTTGCAGTCGCGATCAAGAAGGATATCCGGAATTCAAGAGTGACGGATCTTTTATTCAAGTCTACCATATTCATAGCAAGAAATTATAAAATGGTTGAAACGACCTGGATGCACGATGAAAACAGGGTTGTAATTTCCATTGCAAAGAAGCTTGGGCTGGAGAGGGATAAGGAGTTCTGTATTTATTTCTGTGATGTTGGTTAGCAGACTTTTCTTTTTGACAATTTCATGACAATCAAATTAAAGTTTACCATTATTTTTATAATAGAAATAAACAACAACCGAACCATGAAACCAATGCAAAACATATTGACGCCTGAAGACTTTGGCTTT
>JAGQWH010000314.1 GCA_020437545.1 Ignavibacteriota bacterium | reverse complement strand
AAATCAAAAAAATCCCAAATCCGAAATCCCAAATTCCAAATTTAATTCGCCTTCGGCGAATTAAATTCTCTTATCTGTCCTGTTCAGAAAGTCCCTTATCAGCTGATCATCAGTCTCCGTAAGTTCCTTCGGTGTTCCGTGAAAATAGATCTTTCCTTCGTGCATCATCGCAACTTCATCTGCCACGTCATAAACACTGAAGATATCGTGTGTTACAACTATCGAAGTGACCTTTAATTTATCACCGAGGTCTTTTATAAGATCATCGATCTGATCACTCATTACGGGATCAAGACCGGTTGTAGGTTCATCATAAAGAATGTATTCAGGATTGGTAGATAATGAACGGGCAAGAGAAACTCTTTTCTTCATTCCGCCGGAAAGATCGGAAGGTTTCATGTGTTCTATATTCGGCAGACCAACAAGTTCTAGTTTTTCTGCAACTACTTCTTTTATCTTTTCTTTTGGCATGTTTGTATTTTCCTTGAGAGCAAGTCCTATGTTCTCTTCCACATCCATCGAATCAAACAGAGCAGCACCCTGAAACAGAAATCCGAAATTCTTCCGTACCTCATAAATTTCTTTTTCGCTCATTGTCGATATATTTTTACCTTCGATCAGAACTTCGCCTTCATCAGGCTTCAGCAGACCAATGATATGTTTTAGTAAAACGGATTTACCGCAACCGCTTCTTCCTATGATAACAAGTGTAATCCCGTTTTTAATATTCAGATCCACTCCGCGAAGCACTTCCTTGCTTCCAAAACTCTTTTTTAAATTTTTTATTTCGATCATCAGCTTTTATGGATTATCATATATGGTTATACAAAATTGTTTTTAAATTACCTTTATTAAAATCTAAAATAAAGGAAACTGGTTTTACTGAAAATTGAAAAAATTTTAATCAAATTTTATGATAATTCCCTGAAAAAAAACCTCTTTCAAATTTAAGTTTTTCATTGTTTGTTTAAATTTCAAAAAGTAATTTTACACATACCCCAACCTTCGATTTTTTTAAAATTAAATGATCCGTCAATGCGGATAAAAACCTTAAGGAGGTTTTATGAAAAAAATAATTATCACTTTATTTTTATTAGTATTTTCCATCAGTTTTAATCCCCAAAGATCTTATTCACAAACCGGATATAATTCTTTACTTGAATACTGCACCGGTACATGGTGTCAGTGGTGTCCATGCGGACATGATAACATAGAAGGTATTCTTGCAAACTACCCAAATACAGTAGTACTTTCATATCATGGAGCCGGAAGTGATCCATGGCAGAGTTATTCTGCAGGGATCCGCGGATTGTTTGGATTCAGTGCATATCCATCCGGTGTTGTTAACAGAAAAACAGGAATAATTTCATACAGTGCCTGGAATAATGAAGTAGTGCTTCAGACTTTGCTTACACAGCCAACTGTCAGTATCGAAGTCAATAATAAGAGTTATGATGCAAACACAAGAACTCTTTCTGCAAATGTTGTGCTTAAGGCTTTAACTGATTTACCGGGTGATTATTATGTAAACTTTGTATTAACAGAAAGTAATCTGATATATTCACAAACCGGAAACGGAACCTGTACCGGCGGTTCAAATTATGTTCATACTTATGTTGTGAAAAGTATGATGAATGGTGATCTCGGTGAAACTGTTGTTTCGGGTAACTGGACTACAGGACAGGAATTTACAAAAAATATAAATTATGTATTACCGGATAATCCGGTTGTTCTAGATCCAAATAATTGCGATATCAATATCTTTGTTTACAAACAGGGAACAAGTATTGGAAGCAATTATAATGTTCAGCAGTCAATGAGAACTTCAGTCACCGGTACAACAGGTATAAATAATCTGAATTCTATAGCTTCAGAATATAAATTATCCCAAAACTATCCAAACCCGTTCAATCCGACTACAAATTTCAATTTTACAATTCCTAAAAATGAGAATGTAAGCTTAAAGATCTATGACGTTCTTGGAAATGAAGTTGAAACATTAGTTGACGGTCAGTTGAATGCAGGTACTTATGGTGTTGAATTTGACGGATCAAAATATTCAAGCGGAATCTACTTCTATACTCTTACATCAGGTAGTTTTAAAGAAACAAAAAGAATGAATCTGATTAAATAAAGAAGCAATCCGATATAGCGGATTGTGGAGTGTGTAGTCCGCCGCGGCGGAGTGTAGAGTGTGTAGAGTGTAGTCCGCTTCTTCGGAGTATGATTTTGTAAATTGAATAGTTAATATATTAGTTTTAATTTAAAGCCGTGATCAATATTCACGGCTTTTTTTTTACAGGAAAAATTTTATTAAATAAAA
>JAGQWH010000313.1 GCA_020437545.1 Ignavibacteriota bacterium | reverse complement strand
ATAAAAGTAAAATCGCTAGAAACAAAAGTAAAGTTGTTAGAAACAAAAGTAAAATCGCTAGAAGCAAAAGTAAAGTCGTCAGAAACAAAAGTAAAGTCGCAAGAAACAAAAGTAAAGTCGTCAGAAACAAAAGTAAAGTCGTCAGAAACAAAAGTAAAGTCGTCAGAAACAAAAGTAAAGTCGCTAGAAACAAAAGTAAAGTCGTCAGAAGCAGAGTTAAACAGGTTTTATGCCTTTAAAAATAAATGTACCCGGGTAACTGCAAAGTATTTCAATAATGCCGCCTGAAATACACTGCAGAAATAGAAAGAAATAATCGGCGGCTAATAATAATAAATCAAATAATAACCGCATCAGCGGTCAGAAAGGAGTAATTAACAATATGAGAAAAAACCAGGAAAACAGGTTCACGATGATAAAAGCAGTCAGGACATATCTTGAAGAAAAACAGGAGATAGTGTCTGCCATTGGTGAACTTGCAGAAAATCAGGCTATTCTGAACAGTATATATGAAAGCCTGAAGGATAAAGACAATGAAAAGAAAACTTCCTATAAGGGAAAAGCAGCCTCAAAGCTTGCAAATAAAGAAAGCGTGATCAAGTCATCAATGGCGGTGAGCGCAGCTTTGTTCGCATATGCCAGGAAGACAGGAAACATTGTGATTTCAGAGCTGACGGACATTACGAAAAGCAGCCTTGAGATAATGAGAGACACAATGCTTCTTGAAGCAATGGAAGGGCTGAGGAATCTTGCGGCATCGGAGATCAATTCGCTCACTCCATATGGCATCACACAGGAAAAACTTGACTCTTTCTCTGAAAAGATCACTCAGTACGATGAATCCATCGGCAGCACAGAGACAGGCAGGGTTAAACGAAAAGGAGCCGTAAAGACATTGAAGCTGCTTTTCAAAGAAGCGGATGAACTGTTTGAAGTGATGGACAAACTCGTAAACGGAATTGAAGAAAAAGAGAAACAGGAATTTGTGAGAGGCTACAACGACTCCAGAAAAATTCAGAACCTGGGAGTCAGGCACAGACCTGCGGATAAAGAAACTGCGCAGGCTGTAGTTGTGAAATAAAAAATCAAACAGGCATAACTTAGCCGCACCCTTAAGGGGTGCGGCTTTTTTAAATTTCCGGGTAAAGTACGTTATTCCATTTGACGGAAATGTAACCATTAAAAAATTCGACATCAGCGGAAGACTGATCATGACTCTGTTAAATGAATACAAAACTGCAGGAAGTTATGAAGTAAACTTCCGCGGGGAAAATCTTTCAAGCGGCGTTTATTATTATAAAGTCGAAAGCGGAAAATTCTCAAGTGTGAGGAAGATTGTTCTTCTGAAGTGAAGTTTAATACTTTTCTTAATTGAAGCCTGATAACACACTCTGCACCGCTCCTAATTGACGGAGCGGTTTTTTATTTCTGTATCAGAGCAGCTTTTACACCGTTATCAAATATATATGCTCCGCGGAATCCCTTCGATGCTTCGCCAACTTCCATACTCTTAATTACAACTCTGATGATCTATGCAAATCCCAATGTGGTAATAGCAAGTTAATCACCTTTAAGTCTTAAAGTGGGATGAAAGAAACATGATTTTACTATTCATCTAAACTTTTATAACTAATTATGAATTCTTTGAGCTGATTTAATGTCAAAAAGGAAAGGTTCTAATGCGTTATAATTACAATACTGAATCAAATATTTAAATTCGTAACTTGTAACTTTTAATTTGTAACTGAATAAAGTGGGCGATTAAGGACTCGAACCTCAAACCCCCTCGGTGTAAGCGAGGTGCTCTAGCCAATTGAGCTAATCGCCCTGAATTTTTTAGGGAAAACAAGAATATAGTTTTATATTTTGAATTTCAAACCAAAATTACAACTATTTTATTATTTGTGAAAATTCCAAGAAAACATTTTATTAATAACTGAAAAATAAATTTTAATTATATCAAATTGCAGAATTCTTAAAATACTGTTTTCGTAAAAATTTTAAATTGTAATAAACATTTATTAAAAGTAACTTAAAATATGGACGAATAAAATATCGAAGACATGAATACAAAGATCTTTAAACCCGCATATCTAATAATACTTCTTGCAACAATGATAGTATTTCAGATCATTTCCGACAGGTCTGTATTTCCTAATGTTCCGTTAAGAATGCAGATTCAGAATGATATTCTGTCAGGTGAAATGGAAGCTCCTTATCAATACAGAATAATAATGCCATTGCTTGGATATTCACTGCAGCAGATCATCGTTCCATTTATCAGTAATCCTGTAAAGGTTCATACTCTTTCCTATCAGATAATTCTCTTCTTTTGTTTTTTC
>JAGQWH010000312.1 GCA_020437545.1 Ignavibacteriota bacterium | reverse complement strand
TTTCGCGGGGATGACAAAGTTTATTGCGGGCGGGACAAGAAATTAAATGCATTATATAAATAAAGATTCCCCCTCCAAAGGAGGGGGTTAGGGGGAGGTTGTCGATAGCTAAAATGTCTATATCAGAATAATTCTGACGAGTCAAGAATTTGACTTTGCGATTCCTGGATCCCCGCTCTCGCCTGAAATAAAGTTTTCACTTGGAATTAAATGTACTCTGTGCAGGCGGGAGTGGATGACAATCCGCAATGGCCGAGGAGGAACTCTGACATCTCACGTCTGAAGTCTGACATCTCACGTCTGACCTCTGACATCTCACCTCTGACGTCTGACCCCTGACCCCTGACGTCTGACTTCTGACGTTTGACCTCTGACGTCTTACTTCTTACGTCTCAAGTCTTACGTCTTACGTCTTACATGTTCCGTCTATCATTATTATACCATTATTTTTTTATAATTTGATTCTTTTTATTTTACTAATTATTTTGTGCTAAATTAAATAAGGAATAAGATCATAAAAAGTTTCCCGGTTTATCCGGGATTAAATTTTTATTATCTACTTGTTCTTTCATTCATTTATCACTTTAGTTTAAAAGTGATAAATTGTAAATGAAAATTTTTATTAAATTAATTTTAAAAGGAAGAGCATATATTAAATGTTACCTTCTCTTGCAACTGACCTGAATACTGAAAAGCTTCATGCTCTGAGGAAAATGAAATTCCTGGCTACTTCTCTTTTCATTCTGATGGCAATAATATTTATCGTTTCAGGAATACTGGAAAAAACAATTCCCTCGTTTTCATTCGTTAAAGCATTTTCGGAAGCTGCAATGGTCGGCGCTCTGGCTGACTGGTTTGCAGTAGTGGCTTTATTCAGACATCCTTTTGGCATACCAATACCGCATACAGCCATAATTCCCAAAAGTAAGGATAATATCGGCAGATCGTTAGCTGATTTTATGGAAACACACTTTCTGAATGAACAGGCGATCAGAGAAAAAATTTCAAATTCCGGTCCGTCTCATACGGCTGCAGAATGGCTCATTAATAATGACAACAGAAATAAGATCACAGAAAGCATAAGATCTTTCATTCCGGAAATTTTCGGGATACTTCAAAATGAAGAGATCAAACTCTTCCTTATCAATAATCTTAAAAATAACCTGAAGAATATAAAACTCTCCGGACTTCTTAAAACAATTCTCGAATCCTTAACAAAGAATAATCAGCATGAAAAATGGATAAAGACTGTCATTAGTGAACTCAGAAAAATCATTAATAAAAATAAAGATGTAATCCGGGAAAAGGTAAAAGAGCAGACTCCCTGGTGGACTTTTGGAGCGCTTGATGAAAAGATATATAACAAGATTATTTCCGGCATAAATGATTTCATAGAAGACTTCGAATACAACAGTGATAATAAATTCCGAAAAGAACTCAATCAAAAAATTACTAAACTGATAACCGGTCTGACCGATGATGAAAAGTTAATTGCAAAGGTTGAGGATTTCAAAGATAAGATGATAGATAACGAAGTTCTGACAAATAACTTAGCCCTGTTCATAGAAAACCTGAGCAATAAACTTACCGAAGACATAAACTCAAAAGATTCCGAAATACTTAAACTAACAGACAGCGCGATTTTAAAATTTGCTGCCGGGTTGAAAGATAATAAATCGCTTCAGAGTAAAATAGATCTTCATATCGAAGAATTGGCAGTAAATCTGATAAGCAAAAACGCAGATAAAATAAGTTCGATCATCACAGAGAGAATAGAAAAATGGGATTCAAAAGAAATCTCAGATGTGCTGGAAGTTCAGATCGGCAGAGACCTGCAGTTCATCAGGATCAATGGTACGTTGGTGGGAGGGATTGTGGGGTTGGGGATATATGTGGTGGGGAGGATGATAAGTTAGAAAATTTTTATTTTTTTTCAGAATTTAAAGGTGTACGATAGAATCCTAATTTTGGAATTTAGTTTATAATAATAAAAGAAAAAATATTATGGATAAAGAAAAGATAACTCCTAGTGATTTTAAGAATTTTATTGAAGATATAGGTGTGATTGCTTCTGGATCAAAAATTTATACGGATGGGATACAATATGTCAATAATGCTTCTTTTTGGAAATGGATTACACAATCTTATTCAAATTCTCAATTTCTTAATAGTGGTGATTCAATGAAAAATTTTATTAATCTCCACAAAGATCAAATTAAAGGAATAAAAAGTTTGATCCAAGGAAAAACTTTAGAATGGGAAATTTTTCAAAAATACCGTCCTAATTTTATTGACATTAATAATCTACCCTTAGATACAAATGCACAAATATCGGATGTGAATTC
>JAGQWH010000311.1 GCA_020437545.1 Ignavibacteriota bacterium | reverse complement strand
TAACGGAGGAGGAAATTGGGTTATACAGAATTCTAATTTTACTTCCGAACTTTTAGGAATGGGATTCTATGATACAGAATTAGGTTTTGCTGTAGGAGGGAATAACGGCACTATACTCCGCACTGCAAACGGAGGCGGTACATGGACATCAGTTTCATCGGGTACAACAACATTTATGAATGATGTGGATTTCCCGACAAGGAATACAGGGTTTGCTGTTGGATTAAACGGTGTTATTTTAAAATCTACTAACTCAGGGATTTCATGGTTTGCATTGAACAGTTCAACATCCGCAAGTTTAATTTGTGTAAGTTTTCTTGATTCTTTGAATGGAGTAGCAGGCGGTAACAGGATCGTTTTAAAAACCACTAACGGCGGAATTACCTGGGTAAGTCAGGCGATCAATTTTATTAATTTTAATCCGCAGGTAACGGGTATAAACTATATTGATTCCGGTACAATAATCAGTCTGACAAATGTAGATGACAGAATAAACAAAACAACAAACGGCGGACTTATCTGGCTAGGGTATAATATTAATTTACCCGAGCCAAGTGATATTCCAAGGAATATATCATTTATAAATGAAAACACCGGGTATATGGTTACCAGTTATGGGTTGATATTAAAATCCATAAATGGTGGTATAAACTGGAGTATAGATTCGACATTTAAACCAAGGTATCCTCAAATACTTGTCTTACAAGACGTAGATGCAATTAACACTGATTATGCTTTTGTAAGTGGCGCAGGCGGTAGAATAATAAAGACAACTAATTCAGGAAACAACTGGATCACAATGACCGGCGGCAGATCCAATCTCGAATCAAATTTCTTTGTTAATGAGAATACAGGTTATACTGTAGGCTACGATGGTGTAATTTTAAAGACCACAAATGCCGGTACAAACTGGCTTCAGCAAAACAGTAATACAATTCAAAACCTGAATGATGTTTTCTTTGTGAACAGCGAGACGGGATATGTGTGCGGAGATTCGGGAGTGGTTTTGAAGACTGTGGATGGTGGTGGGAGCTGGTTAGATCTGGTAAGTGGAGTTTCAACTAATATTTCAAGTGTTTTTTTCCAAAATGTCAGTACAGGGTTTCTTGTTACTTCATGGACAATACTTAAAACAGAAAACGGAGGCAATAACTGGTTTCAAACAAATAGTAACTCTGGAACCAGATATGAAATATTTTTTACAGATAACACTACAGGTTATGTTTCTACTTTCAATAACTATATTAAAACAACTGATGGTGGTAATAATTGGTTTAATGTTTCTGCATCAAGTGGGAGAGGAATATTTTTTACAAATTCCATGACAGGATATTCAGGAGGTGGATCTGGAATAATTGGTAAAACAATAGATGGAGGTAATAGTCTGATTGTTCAGAATGGAAATGTCTCAGGTAATATTAATTCTTTATTTTTTATAAATAGTGAAATGGGATATGCAGTAGGTAATGGAGGAGCGATTACTAAAACTACAAATGGAGGAACAAATTGGATACCTCAAGCTAAGATTTCCAATAATGATTTAAAATCAGTCTTTTTTATAAATTCCAATACAGGTTACATATCCGGAAATTTCGGTGCTATATTAAAAACTACAAATGGAGGATTAGTATTCATAACATCACATAACAATACATTACCGGAAAAATTTTCGCTTTCTCAAAACTATCCAAATCCATTTAACTCGTCGACAGTAATTAAATATGATATAAAAGAGCCTTCTGAAATTGAATTAAAAATATTTAATATTGAAGGTAAAGAATTGATGACATTAGTTAAGGAATATCAAAATACCGGGATTTATGAAGTACTGTTTGAGGCTTCGGATTTAAATTCCGGAGTTTATTTTTATTCATTGTTTGCATTAGGTGTATTAATTTCAACAAAAAAATTATTGATTTTAAAATAAAATTTATGAAAAAACTTATTCCACTCCTTTATATAATATTAATCAATTTAACACCGGCACACAGCCAGTCGACATGGTTCTGGCAACAGCCTTTGCCTACGGGAAATTTTCTTTATGCTGTAGATTTCCTTAATGAGAATACGGGATATGCAGTCGGGACTGTGGGGACGATAATGAAGACTACTAACGGAGGGGGGAACTGGAGTGTTCAGAATTCCAATATTACTTCTGAACTACTGGGTATGGGATTCTATGATACAGAACTCGGCTTTGCTGTCGGAGGAAATAACGGAACCATTCTCCGCACTTCAAATGGCGGAATGAACTGGACAAGTGTATTTTCAGGTGCTACTACATTTTTATGGGATATTGAAATTCCATCTGCAGACAGGGTATATGCAGTAGGTTTAAATGGTATTATC
>JAGQWH010000310.1 GCA_020437545.1 Ignavibacteriota bacterium | reverse complement strand
TAACCTGCAAACAAATTTCATTATTAGTAAATTGAAGTAAATTTAAACTATTATATGACGAACACTGAGAAAATTGAAAAGCTAAAAAAAATTAAACAGGAAGCTTTACTGGGCGGCGGTCAGAAAAGAATTGATGCGCAGCATAAAAAAGGAAAATTAACGGCAAGAGAGAGGATTGATCTTTTGCTGGATGAAGGAAGTTTTGAGGAGATGGATTTATTTGTAAGACACCAGTCGACGGATTTCAAACTTGAAGATACGAGATTTTATACAGACGGAGTCGTTACCGGTACAGGTAAGATAGAAGGAAGATCAGTTTGTGTTTTCTCACAGGACTTTACAATTCTCGGCGGATCTCTTGCGGAATATCACGCAAAGAAGATCTGCAAACTAATGGACATGGCAATGAAGATAGGTGTCCCTGTCATTGGAATAAATGACAGCGGCGGCGCCAGGATACAGGAAGGTGTTGTATCTCTTGGCGGATATGCTGATATCTTTTTAAGAAATACACTTGCAAGCGGTGTGATACCGCAGATCTCTGCGATAGTCGGACCTTGCGCGGGCGGTGCTGTATATTCGCCTGCCATAACTGATTTTGTATTTATGGTAGATAAGGTATCATACATGTTCGTGACCGGACCGAATGTTGTAAAAACGGTTACACACGAAGAAGTTACATTCGATGATCTCGGCGGAGCAAGCACTCACGCTGTGAAAAGCGGTGTTAGTCACTTTACTGCTGACAATGAAATAGAATGTTTTCAGAGTATCCGTAAACTTGTTTCATATATACCATTGAATAATATGGATTCTGTCCCGTTTACTGCAGCTCAGGAAAAAGAAGCAGCACAGGAAAAACTAAACGAGTTCATTCCCGAAAATCCTAATAAACCCTATGATGTAAAAGATATTATCTCTACTGTTATAGATGATGATACCTTTTTTGAAGTTCACCGGGAATATGCAGAAAACATAGTCGTAGGTTTCGGCAGACTCAACGGCAGATCAATCGGTATAGTAGCAAATCAGCCGCTTGTCTTGGCCGGGGTGCTTGATCTTAATTCTTCTATCAAAGCCGCGAGATTTGTAAGATTCTGTGATGCGTTCAATATTCCTCTGCTTGTATTTGAAGACGTTCCCGGATTCCTTCCCGGTACGGATCAGGAATGGCGCGGAGTGATCAGACACGGTGCGAAGCTTCTTTATGCTTTCTGTGAAGCTACCGTTCCTAAAGTTACAATAATTCTAAGGAAAGCATACGGCGGAGCTTACGATGTGATGAATTCGAAACATGTAAGAGGCGATATCAATCTTGCCTGGCCATCGGCTGAAATAGCAGTCATGGGCGCTCAGGGAGCTGCTGAGATAATTTATAAAAAAGAAATAGATGCTTCTGATGATAAAGTAAAAGCTCTCAAAGAAAAGGTGGATGAATTCACCGAAAAATTTGCAAATCCGTATCTTGCGGCAGAAAGGGGATTCATTGATGACGTGATTGAACCGAAAGATACCCGTAAAAAACTTATATACTATTTTGAACTTTTAGAAAATAAAGTAGACACCAACCCTAAGAAAAAACACGGGAATATTCCATTGTAAATATTTTATGTCTGAGATCTTTATATCATTTTGAGTAATTCAGAATGTATATCAGATATATCAGACACAAATATATGCATGCAAATCAATTAATGTTTTAAAAAAAAATAGCGAGATCAATAACCCCGCTATTTTTTTTTAATCTTGGTTAAAAATATTTTCCCTATTTCATTAATATAAACTTCTTCGTAGCAGTAAATTCATTCGAACTTATTGTGTAAAAATAAACTCCGCTGGATAATGCGGAAGCATTATAGTTGACGGTATAATATCCGGCTGACTGAATTTCATTAACAATGTCTGCAACTTCCTTTCCTGATATATCAAATACTTTCAGACTTACTTTTCCGTCTGCTGGAATTTCATAATTAAAAGTGGTAGAAGGATTAAATGGATTCGGATAGTTCTGAGATAAGGAATACTTTTCAGGAATACCGATCACAACTTCATTTCCAAGATTGAAGTATTCAAAATTGCCATTGTAATCAATTTGTTTTAACCTGTATTTATATTTTCCCGAAGCAAGATTTCTGTCAGTGAATGAATAGCTTTGCACGGAAGAACCGGTACCATTGCCATGAACATTACCGACTATTCTCCAATCGTCTGACGTCTGACTTCTGACCTCCGACCGTTCAATATCAAAACCTTTGTTATTAAGTTCAGATGAAGTAGTCCATTCAAGTTTAACATTGTTTCCTGAAGCAGTTGAAATAAAACTCACAAGATTTACCGGAAGTATGACATTCAGCTCTGCAGTAAAAACCCCGTTACCATCTGTTGCAGCAAAAATATCCATACCGGTAACAGCCAGGGAATTTACC
>JAGQWH010000030.1 GCA_020437545.1 Ignavibacteriota bacterium | reverse complement strand
TGGAAGAATAAGAAATACGATTTGGTTTTTGAAACAATTTTTTTAAAAAAATAAAATTAAAAAACAGAATTGATATGAAAGTAAAGAATAGGTTAGAAATAACAGTTTATTTAAGGAAAAACTCAAAGAAGCAAACAAATAATGAAAGAATAAAGTAAAGAAGAACAAAAGAAAAAACAAATCCCGGTTCAATCATCAAAAATGATTTGATCAGGTACAACCCCAAACTCTGCTGGGGTGAAAAGCTCCAGCAGGTTTAAAATTCCCGCCATTGCTGATGACCAAAAAAGTTTGGTGAAAGTGTAATCATTATATTAAGATTAATCTGCAAAATTTATTGGAACACAAACAATGGCTCCAATACACAATCCCTACGGGATTGTATTAATGTGTCACTGAAGAGTCGTTTCGCAATAATATTATTTGTCAAAGGTACGAATCCGCCTCAGCGGAACTAAGATTTATATTTTTAAATTTTTTTTCTTAGTGTCTTTGTGTCTTGGTGGTGAGAAAACATCATTTCTTAGTAACCGTTTTTGGCAGAGTTTAAAAAACAAAACTATCAAAAAATATATTACTTAATGTTTAAAAAAAATAAGTGTATTTTTGTCAAACACTATTTTATTGTACAGAAAATTCATAAAGTCCGGCAGGGGAGAGTCATGGTTCCTTTTGCTTTTACTTTCACTGATCTGGGGAAGTTCTTTTATTCTGATCAAAGAAGGATTGGTTGCATATACTCCCGAGCAGGCAACAGCTCTGAGAGTATCGATAGCATTTTTATTCATGCTCCCTTTTGTGTTTAATAATTTTAAGAAACTACCGAAAGAGAAAAGAAAATATATTTTAGTTATTGGAATAGTAGGAAATCTTTTACCTTCTCTGTTTTTTTCTCTTGCGGAAACAGAGCTTGAAAGTTCGGTCACAGGAATGCTGAATGGATTAACGCCTTTGTTTGCATTACTGATTGCAGTTTATATTTTTAAGTATAAAATAGAATTTTATCAGATAGTTGGCATTATTATTGGTTTTGCCGGGACAATAATATTGAGTATTGTAAACACTTCCGGTAGTTTCGGTGGGTTGAACATATACGCTTTGCTAGTGGTAATGGCGACATTATGTTATGCAATAAGCCTGAATTTAATAGCAGTTCATTTTAAGGAAGTAAGCTCAGTTACAGTATCAGCTCTTGCTCTTGCGACAATAGGTCCGGCTGCAATTATATATCTGTTTTCAACGGATTTTGTGACAGTATTTATGACACATCCTTATGCACTGAGATCTTTTGGCGCTATGTTAATAATCGGAGTGCTTGGCACTGCAATAGGAATAATCCTTTATACTCGTTTGATACAGACTACATCAGTATTTTTTGCAGGAATTGTAACATACATGATCCCGATAGTAGCAGTATTCTGGGGATTAATTTACGGAGAAAAGATCTTTGCTTTACATTTTGCAGGATTGCTGCTTATCCTGACAGGAGTTTATTATGTCAATAAATCGGAAGATAAAATAATTAAATAATATCAATATAAAATAATGATAGATCTATTTGGAAACGAACACAACACGGAGATAGAAAACATATATGTTCCTCTTGCAGAAAGAATGAGACCTGTAAGACTCGAGGATTTTGCCGGTCAGAAGCATCTTCTTGATCCGGGAAAGCCGATCAGGGTGATGATAGAAAAAAAAGAACCTGTTTCCATGATCTTATGGGGACCTCCGGGAGTCGGGAAGACTACTTTAGCCATATTAATTTCTTTTCTTGTTGAATCAGAATTCATCCAGCTCTCGGCTGTTTCTGCCGGAGTCAAGGATGTCAGAGCTGCAATAGATAAGGCGGATTACAATCTCAGAACTAAAAAGAAGAGAACAATTCTGTTTATTGATGAGATTCACAGATTCAATAAAGCTCAGCAGGATTCTCTGCTTCAGAGTGTGGAAAGCGGGATAGTCACTCTTATTGGCGCTACAACAGAAAATCCTTCTTTTGAAGTTATATCCCCGCTGCTTTCAAGAAGCAGAATTTACATTCTTGAAGAGCTTAATAAAGATGATCTGCTTTTTATAATTTCTAACACTCTTGAGAATGACAGTATTCTGAGTAAGCTTGATATCAAAATTGAAAACAGAAAATTCCTGATACAACTCTCCAACGGAGATGCAAGAAAATTATTGAACGGAATTGATCTTGCAGTAAAATTAACAACACCGGATGAAAATAATGTGATCAATCTTACCAATGAAGTTTTCATGGAATCCTTTCAGACCAATTATATTAAATATGATAAAAATCTTGAAGAGCATTATAATATAATTTCCGCTTTCATTAAAAGCATCAGAGGAAGCGATCCGGACGCAGCAGTTTACTGGCTTGCGAGAATGATGAAGGGAGGGGAGGAACCAAAGTTCATTGCAAGAAGAATGATTATTCTTGCTTCGGAGGATATAGGAAATGCCGAACCCAATGCTCTGATAATGGCAACAAACGCTTTTACGGCGGTAAACTATATCGGCATGCCTGAAGCGGCGCTGGTGTTATCACAAACTGCTATCTATCTTGCATGCTGTCCGAAAAGCAATGCCTCTTATTTGGCATTATCCGCAGCTAAAGAAGATATAGAAAAGCATAATGCGCTTGATGTGCCTGTACATTTAAGAAACGCTCCTACCAAACTGATGAAAGAACTTAATTACGGGAAGGATTACAAATACGCGCATGATTTTGAGAATAATTTTGTAGAACAGGATTATCTGCCGGAAGAAATAAAGGATAAAATATATTATGAACCTACCAATAACGGAGCAGAATCTGATCTTAAGAAAAGATTAATTAAGCTATGGTCAAAAAGGAAATGATCATTCGGTTTCTTTCAGTAAGATTTTATTATCGGGATCAAACAGAATTTTCTCCGGTTCATGATCAAATTCAAAAGTAAAGGTTTGTAAATTATATTCATTGCTTACAGTGACCGTTGTATCTTTTCCATTATCAAATACTATTTTCAGATCCACCGGCATTTTATAAAAGACATTGTTCTTCTGAATCTGATTAATTGTATAATCCAGTTTCCATTTACCGTCTGAGGTTTCTTCCGTTTGAAAATTGTTGTTGTAAACAGGATGATCAGGCTTGAATAACCACTGATCAAAAAACCAGTTAAGATCCCTTCCGCTTTGTTCATTTACGAAATTAATAAACTTTTCGGTACTGATATTTCCATACATAAATTCCGGATCGGTGGCATATTTGTATAATATCTCATCAAATTCTTTTTCGCCGACCACATATCTCAGCATATAAATAATACACGAAGATTTTGAATAAGTAATACTGGTATTGAATAATTGTTCGCTTTCGGGAGAAGAAACATCCCATGATTTTTCATAAGCAGCCCAGCCCGGATTTCCGGAAAGATATTTAACTGCTTCATATCTCATGAGTTTGTTATAGCGCGCAACACCTGATTGAGATCCGTACCAGACAGCTTCAAGATAAGTTGCAAATCCTTCATTGAGCCAAATGTCAGCCCAGGACGATGGCGTAATAAGATCTCCAAACCACTGATGCGCGAGTTCGTGTGCTGCGAGATCTTCCGTCCAGCAATCGGGACATAAAGTTATGATAGTCTGATTTTCCATTCCGCCCCATTCAAACTCTTTGTTGGTAGTTGCAAATGCAAGTTTCTCAAAAGGATAGTCGCCGTATAATTTCGAAAAAAGATCAAGCATCTTGCCTATCTTACTCATTACATTTTTCAGATTGAATTGTGTCTCACCGTTCTGCCAGTAAAATCTGACCTCCATATTTTCACCGTTTGGTCTTTGCCAGTTTACAATATCAAGATTGAATCTGTAACTTGCCACTACAGCTACAAGATAAGTAGCTACGGGGAATTTGCTTTCCCATGTATACACTGTAGTGTCTCCCGAAACAGTAGAATCCGTCAGAATTCCGTTTGAGCAAAGTAGTACATTAGAAGGTACTGAAGAGGTTATTTTTGTTAACGCCTTATCACTTGGAACATCCTTGCATGGAAACCATCTTCTTGCCTTTGATGGTTCGCAGTCCGTAAAGATCATTCCCTGATAAGAATAAAATGCTGAGTCCTTTATATTATTGTGACTGTAATTGATTATCACCTCAAAATTATCATCGGCACTGTAAAGACTGTTTAATATAATAGTAAGAATATCATTCTCGTGTATAAATGAAACACCTGCGCCGGAAACAGATTCGATTTTAAGAGAAGTGTTAGAAGCGTTCAGCATAATATCACCTAATTGTTTATTGGCTTTAATGCTGATCTTTTCTGTTGCAGTGAATGATCTCGAAATAGGTTCCTTAAAACAGTTGTACAGATCCAGATCAAGTTCATATTTCTGAACGTCAAAAGAATCATCTTCCTGTGAAAATGTTTTTCCTGAAAAGATTAAAAGAATGAATAATGCAAATATGGTTTTTTTAAAAACTGCAGAATTTCGGATCATGATTGAATTTGTTAAAAATAAGTTTGTAAAATACTTAATTTAATAAAGAATAATAATACTATTTAATTACATTCTCTTCGTAATTTCTTCCTTTCCAGTTTGCACCTTTGCCGAATTTTAGTATTCGGAATGAATTGATGGCTACGGCAATAATAAAACCACTGCTCAGGAAATTGAGAAAAGAAAACAGAAAAGGCTGATGAAATTTCAGGGAGTGTGTTATCCTGATAATTACAGGTATAAAAAATCCAATAAGTGAATATTCTATTAAAACCTGATCTGAATTTATTATTCCAAAACACAAAGTAACTAATGGAAAAATAAAAAGCATAAAATACATAACAATAATTACAGCCAGTCCTGATTTTGAAAAGGACAGACCTGCAAAGAAATTTTTTGAAAAGCCGTTCCATACATCACTGAGACTATTATACATCCGGCATCTGACAAACTCTGTACCGTCTGCAAAGATCAGTTTTTCCCTGAACTCTTTTACTCTTTTTGCAAGCCAGACATCTTCAACAATTCTGTTCTTTAAAGATTCATGACCTCCGATAGTTTCATAGCATTTTCTGCTGAACAGCATAAATTGTCCGTTGCCCACTGCTATCTCTTTTCTTTTAGATCTCTCTATCAGAGGAACGGGAAGAAAAACCATTAAAGCAAAATACAACATCGGTATAACTGCTTTTTCCCAGAACGAAACTGAAATCTCGTAAGGCATTAGTGAAAGCAGTCCTGTATTTTCTGTATCTGCGAATTTGACTGCAGATGCAATACATCCCTGTTCCATAATGGTATCTGCATCCAGAAACAAAAGATAATCACCTTTTGCTTCTGCCTGAAGCTGATGGCACGCAAAATTTTTACCAACCCAGCCAGGTGGAAGAGGTTTACCGTTTATAATTTTTATTTTTCCGGATTCAAATGAAGATAATATATCAAGTGTGCTGTCAGTGGAATTGTCATTAAGTATAATAACTTCAAAGTCAGGATATTTCTGTTTAAGAACTGATGCTAAACAATCTTTGATATTATCCTCTTCATTGCGGGCAGGTATTAAAACAGATACAAATTCTCCGGAATCTGTTTCTGAGATCAGTTTTAATTTTTTCAATGAAAAGATATTTACAAAATTTAAAATGAGTAAAATTAAAAGGAACAGATCAATAATTATTAAAAAAGATGTCAATGGATGAGTTTTGTTAAATTAGTTCTAACAGTGATTTTTATATTTGTTTTTAAATATATGATTACAATATTTGCTGAACAAATTAAAAATTAAAAAAACTTGCAAATAGTCAAAAATTTAAAGGAGAACACTTCTCATAAACTCAAAGGTGCAGGTGCGTATGAGTGGTGGCATTTTGATTGCATTGATGAAGATAACGAATACTCTTTTGTAGCAAAATTTCTTACAGGTAATCCTTTTTCGAATAAATACCAGGCAAATGTAAAAGAACATCTGAATTTTCCGGAATTAAAAAGACCGGAAATGATCGATTACACTTCATTATCGTTTTCCCTCTATCTCAAAGGAAGAATAGTTTACAGTATAAATTACGATTACGAAAGAAATTATTTTAAAGTTGAAAGTAATAACCTGGAAGAAAAGATCTCTCTCGAAAAGAATTTCTTCATTTTTAAAAAAATGGAGAACACTTATTTTTTGAATATAAACTTATCTTCTATTGATCTGGATAAAAAATTCAAGGCGGAATTTACTTTTACGGTTAAGAATGAAAATCCCTGTCAGGATGAGATTTTAAATAATACGACTGAAGAAAAACATTTCTGGCTGCCTGCGGCAACGGTCTGTGAAGTTACAGGTAAATTTAAATTCTATATAAATTTCAAAAGAATGAAGACCGAATTTAACGGATTCGGTTATTTTGACCATCACTGGGGTGATGAGGCGTTGTTCATCAATATACAAAACCTGTACTGGGGAAGGGTAGTATCAAATGAATATTCGGTAATGTACTGTTATATAGATTATTTTGATAAAGACAAAAAGCCATTTAAGAAACTTGTTATTTACAAAGACGGGAAAGTTGAAACAGACCTGGATGAATTTAATTTTGACACAAAAAGCAAGATGAGTTTCTCTTCACTGAATATCAACAAGGAAATAGCAATATCTTCCAAAGACATAAAACTTGTTTGCAGGAATAAAACAAAACTGGAAGATGATTATTCGATCGGCAGATATCTTTCAGATTTTGATCTTGAATTAAAAGGAAAAAATGTGCTGAAAAACATTCAGGGCATATCAGAAAATCTGTCTCTTAAGAAATTCAAGAAAGACGATTAAAAATCTTACCGATCTTCAGATCAATTTAATAACCTATTGCCGAGCCATAACCGCGTCTGTCTGATGCACCAGTCATTTCTCCGTTTTCCAAAAACAATATTGCATTTATGCTTCCAAAGTCACGGATCGGTTTTATGGAGTAACCCATATCTTTCAGAGCCTTTTCAGAATTGTCATTAAGCATATTATTCTCTACCTGAATTTCATCAGGGAACCATTGATGATGAAATCTGGGATTATCAATTGCATCTTTTAACTCAAGATCATAATCGATAACATTCACAATAGTCTGCAGTACGGAAGTAATGATTCTCCCGCCTCCAGGAGAACCTACTACCAAAAACGGCTTATTATCTTTCAATACAATTGTAGGAGTCATAGAGCTTAGCATCCTTTTCTGCGGGGCAATTGAATTTGCTTCACTTCCAAGCAGACCGTATAAATTTGGCACACCCGGCTTTGAAACAAAATCATCCATTTCATTATTCAGAAAAAACCCTGCGCCTTCGACTACTACTTTATTACCGAAGACATCATTTATTGTAGTTGTCACGGAAACCAGATTTCCGTCTTTATCAGCTATGCTGTAATGAGTTGTCTGACTGCTTTCCCTTCGGTCTGCATCACCCGGTTTAATATTTTTGCTGACTGAAGCATTGAGAGGGGAGTAATCCTTCATTCTTTCCAGAGCATATGATTTTGATATCAGAACGCTGATGGGTACATCTACAAAATCAGCATCACCCATAAATTCGCTCCGGTCAGCATAGACTCTCCGCATTGCTTCAGTCATAAGCTGAATGTTCTGAACACTGCCGTATCCGTTTTTCCCTAAGTCATAATTTTCGAGAATGTTAAGCAGATAAATAAGACTGATACCGCCGCTGCTGGGGGGACCCATCGATAAAATCTCATAGCCTCTGTAATTCCCTTCGATCACATTTCTTTCTTTTGGCTTATAAAGGTCGAGATCCTCGTATGTTATTATACCGTTTGAGTTTTCCATACTGCTGACTATCTTCTGTGCAACCTCTCCTTTATAAAATCCATCTGATCCGTTATCTCTTATAAATCTGAGAGTATTTGCAAGATCTTTTTGAATTATAATATCTCCGGATTTGAAATTTCCTCCGAATACTTTCATTGTCGATGGGAAGTTGGAGAAATCTTTCTGATAATTATTCAACAGTTCTGCAAAACTTTCATTTATTATAAAACCGGTATCGGCAATATTTATTGCATAATCAATAACTGAAGCTCTGTCCATTGTTCCGAATTTCTCAAGCGCATATAACATTCCCGCAACTGATCCGGGGACTCCCGCTGCAAGATTGCCAATAGTGCTGAGACCCGGGATCACATCTCCCGAAGAATTCAGATACATATCCCTGTTAGAAAGTAAAGGCGCTTTCTCCCTGTAATCAATTGATGTATTTATAGAATTACCCGGCTTATCATTAAAATGAATCATCATAAAACCTCCGCCACCAATATTACCAGCCTGAGGATATACAACAGCAAGAGCGAATCCGACACCTACTGCAGCATCGACAGCATTGCCGCCGGATTTCAGTATTTCCACTCCGACCTTTGAGGCAATATCCTGTGCCGAACTAACCACTCCATTCCGGTAAGTTAATTCCTGACCGGAAGAAATGTTTGAGATCAATAAAAGTAAAACAGTAATTTTTATAAATTTCATTGTTTTTATTATGTATTCCAGTCTCTGTTATATCTGAAATCAATATTAACAGTTCTGTTTGCTATTTTTGCGATAAGAGGGGGGAGTCTTTTGAACTGACTTCTGATAATTAAACCGTTGACTCTTTTCATGAATACATCATCAAAACCTGATTTTTTAAGATCTTCTTCATTAAGTCTGTCTTCAATTTTTAACTGCAGATATCTGTCAACTTTTTCATAAGTAAACCCGAGTTCCTTTTCATCAGTCTGACCTTTCCAGAGATCAGCAGAAGGTTTCTTATTGATAATAGACTCAGGGACACCGAGATGTTTTGCAAGACTGATTAATTGAGTTTTGTAAAGATCACCGATGGGATTAATTGCAGAAGCTGAATCCCCGAATATAGTAGAGTAACCCAGGAGAATTTCAGTTTTATTACTTGTACCAATTACTAGAGAGTTATCCTTGGCAGATTCATCATAAAGCATTATCATTCTGATCCGTGCCATTATATTACCTTTCCGGACATCGGATATTTTTTTGTCTTCTGCGGCTGAAACAACAGAATCCACACTTTCTGTAATATCAATTTTCCTGTATTCGACATTAAGATCTCTGACAACTTTCATTGCATCGGTTAAACTTTCCGCGCTGCTGGTTCTGTACGGCATCAGAAGACATTTTACATTTTTATTTCCCAGGGCTTTAACAGAAAGGTATGCAGAAACCGCTGAATCAATTCCGCCTGAGAGACCAATGACGGCTTTATTGATTCCGATCCGGTTCATTTCATTTTTTATAAAACCGGTTAATATTTTTTCTACAGTAATGTTTGAAAAATTCATAAACGTTTTTAAAATAAAAAGCCGGTCTAATAACTGACCGGCTGATTATAAATAGATTTGGAGATTGTTTATTTCGATACCTGATAAACTATCTTTCTGATAGTATCAAACTGCAAATAAGGAAATAATTCCTGAATTTTATCTATTGCTTCTCCTGCACTCATCTCTCTTCTCATTTCCTTATACATCTGCCTTATTTTATAATCTCTTATGGCCTTTTCATCAAGGAGTTTATACTTCTTCAAAGTGTTATAAACATTATCATCTATAAGTTCACTTAGAGGATTGTCGCTTTTTGATTTTACTGCTGGTTTCAATTTTTAATTCTCCTTATTTAAATTAATATTTTAAAAACATTCAAAATATGCTTCTAATCGCTGTTTTTGTGTTTCATTGAATATTTTCCTATACAAAAATACACTAAATTGGATAGAAAAGTCAAGATTTGTTTTTCAAAAACAATTTAAACTGATATTTTTAGTAGCATATTCTTTAAAATTGTGTTATATTGTTCTGTTTTTCAGTGTAACTTTGTTTAATTAAAATATAGTTCCTTTTAAAATAATAAATGTTTAAAAATCTCTTAAGCCTTTCCCTTTTTTTTGTTATATTAGTTTCCCTTAATTCTGCAATTTCACAAAATTCCGATTATCTGAGTTTAAAATCTTTTACAGATAAACAAACTTATACTAAAACAGATACGGTAAAAATTGCATTAAAGATTTCTATCAAAGAACATTATCATATTAATTCTTATGAAGTAAATGATCCGACTTTGATACAGACCTCCATCTCGGTAGATTCCAAAGAGTTCAAATTATTAAATTCTTTTTTCCCTGAACATAAAAAACTGAAATTTGAATTTACTGAAAATGAGATAAATGTATATGAAGGTGAAATTTATGCCGGAATAGATCTGATCACAACTTCTCCTTTGGATAATGGAATTTATGAAATTCCGGTCAATTTCAGTTATCAGGCATGTGATGATAAAGTTTGTTATCCTCCAAAAACAATCAATGAATTAGTTTCAGTTGAAATTAATAATGAAAATCCTTCCGGCAAAATACTGAATCCTGAAATATTCTCAAATATTGATTTTCAATCACCTGTTAAAATATCAGAAATATCTGAATCATCAGAAACCGGGCTGAAGGAAAACACAAGAACGGATACACCTGATTCAGAAAATGCAGATCTTGCTGCTTATGTAGAAGAGCACGGTATTGCTGCTTTATTATTTTTTATATTTTTAGGCGGTCTGGCTTTGAATCTTACTCCTTGTGTATATCCTTTGATACCAATTACAGTGAGTTACTTCGGAGCACAGGCAAATAATTCCAAATCACAGAGCATTCTCATGGGCGTTTTTTATGCTCTAGGAATGTCGATCACTTATTCAGCTTTAGGAGTTTTTGCGGCGCTGACAGGCAGCTTGCTCGGCACAGCCCTTCAGAATCCAATTGTAATTATTGCTATTGCATTAATTTTGATCGCTTTAGGTACAAGTATGTTCGGTCTGTTTGAAATAAGAGTACCTCAGAGTCTTGCGATGATGGGCAATAAGAATCGTTCAGGATATTTTGGATCATTGCTGATGGGACTTACGGTAGGGTTTATTGCTGCACCTTGTATTGGACCATTTGTTTTAAGTTTGCTGGTGTATGTAGGTAAACTCGGAAGTGCATTTTCAGGATTTTTACTGTTTTTTGTACTTTCACTTGGTTTAGGTTTGCCTTATATATTCCTTGCAGCATCTTCGAGTTCTATAAGTAAATTACCCCGTTCGGGAGAATGGATGGAAGGCGTTAAGATAATTTTCGGACTTATATTGTTTGGAATGGCATTAAACACACTTGAGCCTCTGATTCCAAAAAATATTTTCCATTATCTTTTCCCAATATATATTGTATTCTCGGGTTTATATTTACTACTGATAGATAAAAAAGGAAAGACTTCAAAAATATATACAAATATAAAAAATATTATAGCAATTGTTGCAATTGTTATGGGTGCATGGATGTTAAAACCACAGGGTGAGGTGGAAGAGGTAAAATGGACAAATCTGACTTCACTGGAATCAATTGAGCAATCAATTCAAGCCGGAAATAAACCTGTTATGATAGACTTTTATGCAGACTGGTGCGCTCAATGTAAGGAACTTGATAAATACACATATACTAATCCTGAAGTTGTAGAATTATCAAATTCTTTTAACAACATAAAAGTGGATCTTACAAAAGAAAATTCATCAATAACGGATAAATTTGATATAAAAGGTTTACCTGTGGTAGTTTTCTTAAATCCGAACGGAGAAGAAGTAAAAGAACTAAGAGTAACCGGTTTTTTGAAACCGGAAGAGTTTAAGAAAAAATTAAATTCAATTAAATAACACATAAATAAATAATGAGTTTAAAAAGATTTGCAATAGTTATATTGTTAATGACATTTTCCGGGAAAATGTATTCACAAAATACCGGTATTGAAACAAATGGAAATAAAGTACTTGATTTAAAGAATAATATAGAAGAATTGAAGAACAGCGAAACACCTGAAAGAAAACCTGAGATAAATACATCAAAGCCCGTTTCTACGAAATCACCCGCACTGGCAGCTTTTTATTCCTTACTGATACCCGGAGCAGGACATTTTTATATTAACAGAATGGATGTCGGAAAGTATTTTTTCGGAATTGATGTTGCATCATGGTTAGGTTATGGTTCTTTGACAGTCTATGGCAACAGCGTTATAGACGATGCTGAGACTTACTCTGTAGAGCATGCAGGAGTCACCGATCCTGACAATAAAGATGATAACTATTTTTCCAATGTAGGAAATTATGCAAATATTTATGAATACAATAATATTCAGCTATCCTACGGGAATTATTCTCAGCTTTATAACGTGGAAACTTACTACTGGGACTGGGATAATGCAAATAATCAGAATATTTTCGAATCACAGAGAAAGAGCAGCGAGAGGATTTACAACAGCCGGATCATATTTGGCAGCATATTGGTTGCCAACAGGATTGTAAGCGGTATAAGCGCCTATTTACTGGCAAAACAGGGCAATAAAAAGAGTCTGACTTACAGTATTCAGCCTGAGATCCTCATGAATAAGGATTACACATTTGATGGTGTAAAATTAAATCTGATAAAGAATTTTTAATTGGTTAATTATAAATTAACTATTGAATACGATGGCAGAAAATTCAATGGCTGGCAGAAACAGAAAGCAACTGAAAATACCATCCAGGAGCAGATAGAAAATTCCTTACAAAAAGTATTAAAAAAAGAGATAAAATTAATTGGTTCGGGAAGAACTGATGCAGGGGTCAGCGCATTCAATCAGGTTGCTAATTTTCATTATGAAGGGGTTTTTGATAAGAATAAGATAAAATATTCTTTAAATTCAATATTACCGGCAGAGATAACAATCAGGAATATCCGGACAGTAAAGCCTGAATTTCATGCAAGATTTTCTGCAGTAAAAAGACAATATATCTATAAAATATGTTTTGAAAAGAAATCTGTCAGGGCGGATGAATTTTTTAAGATAAATTATGTTCCCGATCTTGTTGAAATAGCAAAGTTTACGGAATTTATCAAAAGTCAGAAGAATTTCAGAATATTCTGCAAGAACAAGGAAGATAAACATGATTTTAATTGCGAAATATATGAATTTGATTTCAGATACAGCAAATTAAAAAAAGAATTAATATTCAAAATTACAGCAAACAGATTTTTACATTCAATGGTCAGAGCATTGATCGGATGTGCTCTGGAAGTTGGAAGAGGAAAAATAAAATTAAATGAAATTAAAGATAAAATTAAAAAAGGAGAAAAAGTAAGAATCCATTATTTACCGGCTAATGCCTTATTTTTAAATAAAATTTACTATTAAAATGTGTAATTTAAAATATATTTTTATACTGTTTTTATCTTTAATAATCTCAGGAAACTCTTTTTCACAAACTCCGGATCAGTTTACAACATCTGAGCTAAGAAATGATCTTCTGAATCAAAATTCAGAATCCTTAACAGAACACTCAATAAATAAAAAATTAGATAATCATCCCGATAAGAAATCCCCTTATTTAGGAGCTTTGTTTTCCGGTATAATTCCGGGTACAGGAGAGATATATGCAAAGAGTTTTATTAAAGGAGCTATCTTTCTTGCCTTAGAAGCAGGACTCTGGATCGCATATGGTACTTATGAAAGTGACGGTAATTCGCAGACAGCAGCTTATCAGAGTTATGCAAATGAGAACTGGAGCATGAATAAATATGCCAACTGGCTGGTTGCTCAGAATTTCAGCGGATCAGCAGCCATTACGGATCCAAATACATCAAATCTTGAATTATTAAGAAGACAGGTAAATGTAGTTGAAGCGCAGAATTTTTCTCATCAGCTTCCGGAGATCGGATCACAGCAGTATTATGAACTGATAGGGAAGTATCAGAATTTTGTTGTTGGATGGGCAGATGCCGACCCTAATTTAAGTACAAATCCCGGATCTGCAAATTATTACGGTACTTATCAGACACAGATGTATGAAGATTATTCATACAGCCGTCAGGAAGCAAATAATTACTATGATAAGGCAAACACTTCTCTTACTCTGGTTATCGTTAATCATTTATTAAGTGCCGCTGATGCTGCCTGGAGTGTATCAATGTTTAATAAGGATCTTAAGATAAAGACAAGCGTGCATATGGAGAATAAGTACTCTCTTACAGGCCAGAGGAAAATGATACCGGTTGCAAATGTGAATGTAACTTTCTGATCTAACCGGAAATATATGTGAAATATTTTTTATTTTTATAATAATCACGGCACTTATTCAAAGTGCCTTTTTTATTTTTTTCAAACAATCCGAACATCGTGGCTCCCGTTCCGCTCATGGAAGAATAAACTGCTCCGTATTTTTTTAATTCCTCTTTAATGTTTTTTAACTCTTCATATTTATTGAAAACTACATTTTCAAAATCATTTTCGAGAAATGAAAAATTTTCTATATTCAGATATTTTACATTGTTCAAAACGGGATCTCTTTTTTTACCCGGTTCAAAATTTAATTTTTCGAATGCCCATTTCGTAGAAATGTGAAGATTCGGATTTACTATTAAAATATCATATGTGTTGACGAATTCTTTCAGAACAGTAATTTTCTCTCCTCTGCCTGAAGCATAGCACGGCTTATGAATAAGAAAAAAGGGGACATCACTTCCAAGCTTCAGTGCAAGATCCAGAATTTCTTTTCTGTGAACTGCTATATCAATTTTGAAATATTTCAAAAGAAATTTTATTACAACAGATGCATTCGAGCTTCCTCCGCCCAAGCCGCCGCCTACGGGGATGAATTTATCAAGTTCGATTTCAATCCTGTAATAATCGGAAATTTTAAATTCCCTGAAAAAATATTCTACGGCTTTATAACAAAGATTATCTTTTGTAAGGGGAATGTAGGATTTATTGGATCTTAAAATTACAGAATTTGAAGGTAATTCCGATTTTTGAATTTTAATTTTTACTTTATCATGAAGTTTAACCGGATAAAATATTGTCTCAAGATTATGAAAACCATCTTCTCTTTTCTCAAGAATCCGAAGTCCGAAATTTATTTTTGCATACGATTTTAATTCAGCTGAAAACATTGATCTTAATTTTTTATTAAGATAAAGATTTTTAGACTAAATTGTTAATATTTAATAAGCCCATTTTAATAAAATGGATCCCCAGGTATATCCGGCTCCGAAACTGGATAAAACAAGATTGTCACCTTTTTTTATCTTTCCCTCATGCCAGTATTCTGATATGCAGGTAGGTATTGTTGCTGAAGTTGTATTGCCGTATTTATGAATATTTACCATTACCTTATCCATTGAGATCCCCATTCTATCTGCACAGGCAGTTATTATTCTCAGATTTGCCTGATGAGGAACCAGATAAGATATGTCTTCCGGTTTTAATTTATTGTTTTTCATAATCTGATAAGAAACATCCGCCATTCCTTTAACAGCTTCTTTAAAAACTGTCTTGCCATCCTGATATACAAAATGCATTCTCTTATCCACTGTCTCATGAGAAGCGGGATGCAAGCTGCCTCCGCCAAGCTGATGCAGATATTTGCCTCCTTTACCGTCTATATGCATTATAGCATCCTGAATACCGTATGTCTTGTCTTCCGTTGGTTCAAGTAATACGGCTCCTGCAGCATCACCAAACAGCAGACATGTATTCCTGTCTTCCATATTGGTAATTGCTGACATTTTATCAGCACCGACAACTATGACTTTTTTATGAGATCCTGATTGAATGAATTGAATTGCTGTAGTTAATGAGAATATAAAACCTGAACAGGCTGCCATAAGGTCAAAACCCCAAGCATTTGTTGCTCCCATTTTTTCCTGAATTATGCAGGCTGTGGAAGGATAGATCATATCCGGAGTCACAGTTCCGACAATGATGAGATCTATTTCCTCAATTCCAATTCCTCTGTTTTGAAGTAATTTCTCTATGGCTTTGACTGCCATAAATGAAGTGGGTATATCCTTGTCAAGTCGTCTTCTTTCCTGAATTCCGGTACGGGTCCTTATCCATTCATCACTGGTATCCAGATATTCCTCAAAAAACTTATTACTAATAACTCTGTCGGGTACATAGTGCCCGACAGAGGTTATCATTGCGTTATAAAGACCTTTATTTAACATTTATTAATCCAGTTTCTCTTTAGATTCTTCGAGTTCTTCAACAGAATTATCTTTATCCTGATCACTGTCTTTTCTGTCATCAGTAAATATAAGTTCTTCTCCGCCCTTTTTATATTTCACTTTTATTTTACCTACATCTTTGAAATTTCCTTTAAGAATTTCTTCACTCAAAGGATCTTCTAGATATTTCTGTATGGATCTTCTCAAAGGTCTGGCTCCGTATGTTTTATCATAACCTTTCTCAGCCAGGAACTCGAGTGCAGGTTTTGATACTTCTACCTTTAATCCCTGTAACTGGATTCTCTTCATTAATTTCTTAATGCCTATTTCTACGATTTTGACAATATCTTCTTTCTCAAGTTGTCTGAAAACAAACATATCATCTATCCTGTTTAAAAATTCAGGAGAAAATACTTTCTTCACAGATTCGTCAATAGTGGATTTTATCTTATCGTAGTTACTCTTATCGGATATTTCTCCGAAACCAAAAACTTTATCAAGTTTAAGATCTCTTGTTCCGATATTTGAGGTCATTATAATAATCGTATTCTTAAAATCAACTTTTCTTCCGAGTCCGTCGGTCAGAATACCATCATCCAGAACCTGAAGTAATATATTGAATGTATCCGGATGAGCTTTTTCTATTTCATCCAGTAAAACAACTGAATAAGGTTTCCTTCTGACTTTTTCTGTCAGCTGTCCGCCTTCTTCGTATCCAACATATCCCGGAGGAGCTCCTACGAGTCTTGAAACATTGAATTTTTCCATGTATTCACTCATGTCAATTCTAATAAGTGAATCCTCAGAATTAAACAGGAATTTTGCTATCTGTTTTGCTAATTCAGTCTTACCGACACCTGTAGGTCCTAAGAATACAAACGAACCGATTGGTCTGTTAGGATCCTTCAATCCGGCTCTGGCTCTTCTTATCGCTTTGGAAACATTTATTACGGCTTCTTCCTGTCCTATTACAACTTTCTTAAGATGTTCTTCCATCTTTACCAGTCTTTCAGTTTCCGCTTCAGCGATCTGATTGACCGGAATTCCTGTCATCATAGCTACAACATCAGCTACATTCTGCTCTTCCACTTCATAGATCATGCTCTGGGATTTGATTTCCCAGTCAAGTTTGAGCTGCTCAAGATCAGCAAGAGCTTTTTTCTCTGAATCCCTTAATCTTGCGGCTTCTTCGTAATTCTGATTTTTTACTACCTGATTTTTAAACTGTCTTATCTTTTCGATCTCTGCTTCCAGATCGACTATTTCTTTCGGAACAATAATGTTTGATAAATGCACTCTTGAACCGGCTTCATCAAGCACATCAATTGCTTTATCCGGAAGAAATCTGTCGGTTATATATCTGTCGCTTAATCTAACCGCTTCAGAAATTGCTTCATCTGAATATTTGACATTATGATGTTCCTCATATTTACTCTTTATGTTATTAAGTATCTGCTCAGTCTCTTCTACATTTGTAGGCTCTACCATGATCTTCTGAAATCTTCTGTCCAATGCTCCGTCTTTTTCAATGAATTGTCTGTATTCATTTAAAGTTGTAGCACCGATACACTGAAGCTCTCCTCTTGATAAAGCAGGTTTGAAGATGTTTGATGCATCGAGCGAACCGCTTGCGCCGCCTGCTCCAACTATAGTGTGCAATTCATCAATGAATAAGATCACATCTTTTGCTTTTTCAAGTTCATTCATAACAGCTTTCATTCTTTCCTCAAATTGTCCTCTGTATTTTGTTCCTGCTACCAGTGCAGCAAGATCAAGAGTGACAACCCGTTTATTATGAAGAACTCTTGAAACATTTTTATTGATAATTCTTAAAGCCAGTCCTTCAGCTATTGCCGTTTTTCCGACTCCCGGCTCACCTATCAGAACAGGATTGTTTTTCTTCCTTCTGCTCAGAACCTGCGCTACTCTTTCGATCTCTTTTTCTCTGCCTACGATCGGGTCAAGTTTGTTTTCCATTGCCATTTTAGTCAGATCCCTGCCGAAATTATCCAGAACAGGAGTTTTGCTTCTTTCCTGCTTTTTCTCTGTAGCTGATTTTCCGGGTGGTTGATTGCTTGTAGGTTTACCGCTGAGAATATTCAGTAACTCTGATTTTACAGCTTCATAATTTATATTGAACTGATTAAGTATCTGAGCTGCAAGATTATCGTCTTCTCTTAGAATTGAAAGAAGTAAATGCTCTGTACCGATAACCTCAGATTTGAATAATTTAGCTTCGAGGTAAGTTATCTTTAAAACTTTTTCAGCCTGTTTTGTTAAAGGAATGTTCCCGACTGTGAGAGTTCCTCCGGCTTGTCTTACTGTATCTTCTATGGTTTTTTTGATCTTGGTAGCTTCAGCTCCAAGATTTTTGAATATTTTTATTGCTATGCCTTCACCTTCCCTTATTATTCCTAATAAGAGATGTTCTGTGCCTATGTAATCATGACCAAGACGTATTGCTTCTTCTCTGCTTAATCTTATTACATCCTGCACTCTGCTTGAAAAGTTGCTGTCCATTTTTAGTTTTTGTTTAAATTCAAAAATAATTTTTGGGGATTATTCCTTTTTCCGGAACCTGCCAATTACTGATTCTTACATAATTATTTTTAAAATTTGTTTCGTTAAATATATAAAAAAAAGTTTCAACTTTTAATGTATTATATTTTAAAAGTGTTCTCATTAATTTAATCATTGACATTGAAATTCATTTAAATCTCCGGAAAATTGTTTTGCATTTAATGTAACTTCATTCCTGCATATTTAAATTCCGATAAGAAAAACTGATATCTGAATATTTACATTCTATATAAAAAAACCGGATTAAAATTTTATCCGGTTTTTGAATAATACTTTATTTAATAAGTTATTAAGCATCAACCCTTGTGCAGTATTCTTTCAATGCGCCTGCTATTTTATTTGCCAGAGTATTTGCATCATTGCCTTCAATATCATGTCTCTGTATCATGTGAATCAGTTTACCGTCCTTTAAAAGCGCCATCTGCGGAGAAGACGGTGCCACACCTGTAAAATATTTCCTTGTTTCATTTACAGCATCTTTTTCCATACCTGCAAATACAGTTACCATATTATCAGGCATTGCATTGTTTTCCTTAGCCCATTGAATTGCTGCTGCCAAACCCGGTCTTGCTTTTCCTGCTGCGCAACCGCATACTGAATTGACAAATACAAGTGTTGTACCTGTCTTTTCAAGCTCTGATTTTACTTCGTCAGGTGTATATAGTTCTTTGAAGCCTATTTCTTTTGCTTCGGTTCTCATTGGTTGAACCATTATTGGATCGTACATTTTTTATTTTCCTTTCTTGTTTTAGTATTAAATCTATTAAAATTTATATAACTTAATTCTTTAAATATTTATTGAACCAGTTTCTTCTTAATCTGACAGTCTCAGTTCTGTATTTTTTTAAATAATGATCTCCGCCTTTAAGTAACTTCAGCTCGCAATGTACATTATTCTCATTTAACAGTTTATACATATCTTCAGAGTCATCATGCGGAACTCTGTTGTCATCAGTACCATGTATCAGTAAAATATCTGTATCTTTTTTTATTCTGTCAGCAAAAAATACAGCCGATCTTTTTTTCATATTTTTATCAAAATCAGTATCTTTCTCATTTTCAAAATAATATTCATACACTGATCTGAGATCTGATCTATTTTCAATACTTCTGTAAAGATCAGCAAGTCCGGATATTATAACTGCACATTTAATTTTATCAGTTAATGTTAGTACTCTGTAAGTCATCATACCGCCTCTGCTCCAGCCTTCCATCCCGATCAGATCCGGATCACAAAAATCAATTTCCTTGGATAGGGGAATAAGGTTTAATATATCATTAACATCATCACCGCCGAACTGTTCTTCTTCCCTGTATTGTGATGCAAGTACTACATAACCCCAGGAAGCAATCTCACCAAACATTCCTCTTGCAATAAATTCATCTATTCTTCCATCCTTCCTGTATCCGCCTCTGTTCCAGATTATCAGCGGCAGTTTCTTATCTTTAACATTTTCCGGGTAAGCTAAATATCCGTTTACTTCGAGTCCGTCTGATTCATAAACTATCTTATTGACTATTGTATTTTCACAGACTTCTTTTCCCCAGCCGCTTTCGATGAATCTGATCTTATCTTTGGGTAAAATAATTTCTTCCTTAAATAAAATCATTTACTGTTTTGAAGTGTCCCCGGATGTAATTTCATTCTGATCCGATAATTCAAACAACTTATAATAAGCAAGTTTCATATCAAACTCCTGTCCTTCCCTGTATACTATTTCACTGTCATTAGGAAGTACATTTTCAATCTTAACTTTAGCCCAGCAGCCGCCGTCATAGCTGACGACTTTCGCATCGTATATTTCCTGATTCTTATATTCTACTCTGTAAGTTTTTCCCGCTTCAGGTGCGTTTTTTGGAATGTGATTATGCTTCATAAATTTTTGTTTGCTCAATTTAACAAATTCTATTGTTTTATTTTAGTCAACAGTTTTTATATAGATTCAATTCAGTACAAGACGTTTTTAAATATTTGCAACTTATTATTGAGATCTTCATTATTTCGGATTTTTTCTGCATAGTAATATCAGAATTTACCGACGGCTCGAATTAAACATCCTAATAGTAATATTCTGCACGAACATCAAAAACCGTTACTATGAACTATTTTTTAAAATCAATTTTTGCTAATTTGATTCCGAAATTCAGCAATATAATTCATAAAATACTAATTATTTTATATAATCAATAAAATTGTTTAATTGAAGAAAGTTAAATCCGGTGACAAAAAAAATATTCTCGTCAGTACTTATCTGCTAATTATTCTGTTGCCGGTAATAACTGCATATTACTATTACAGTGAAGCATTAAGCATTAATGGATTTCTTAGCTTTCCTCTTGATGATCCGTGGATCCATCTCAACTTTGCAAAAAATCTCGTGGATTATCACAGCTTTTCTTACTACAAGGATCAGATCGTTACCGCCGGCTCCACGTCTCCTTTATATGTGTTCATTTTGGTAATCGGATTTTTGTTTACCAATAATGAAATGATATTAAGCTACGTTATCGGAACAGCATTTTTTGGCTTTGCAGCTTTTGTGTTTTATAAACTCGCTTTAAAGGAACACGATAATAATATCCTCTATGGATTCCTGATCACTTTAGTATTTATTCTTGATCCGAGATTGAATTTCATTGCTCTTTCCGGAATGGAAACTACAATGTTCATTTTTTTGCTTTTGCTTGGGGTTTATTTTTATAAAACCTGCAACACTATTTTACTTGGAATTACTTTAGGTCTGATCTTCTGGGCAAGACCTGACGGGATTGCTTTTATTGCAGCAATTGGTGTGGATTTTATTTATCAAAAGTGGATAGTTAAAGATGAGAAAGAAAATAACAGCAGACCAATATTTTCATTGAAGGAAATATCAAAAGTTGTAGGAATATTTATAATGTTTTTGCTTTGCTATTTTGCAATGAATCTCTATTTATCCGGATCGGTACTATCAAATACTTACGGCGCAAAAGTCGCGTTTTATACAGATACAGATGTCAGGATCACATTTTTGAAAGTATACATATGGGATTTCTTTACTGAATATCAATTTGCATATCTGATGCCGGGTTTTCTGATCTTATTGGTTAAATCGATTTATGATCTGACAAAAAGAAAATACAACAGCTATTCGATATATTTTCTTTTTATATTTATTTTCATTTTCATCTACTTAGTAAAAATCCCTCTTTTCAGCAGATTCGGAAGATACTTTATGCCGATGATACCGTTTTATATTATGATCTCAATTAGCGGATATTTTATACTTGTTGAAATGCTAAAAGGAATTCTCAAAAATCTTATTGTCAGAAAAATTATTGTTTCCTGCATTTTACTTTTTTTATTAATATTAACTTTCATCAGTTTTAAAACAAACTGTGAGTATTATGCATATCACAGCAAATATATTTATGACAGACATGTGAAGACTGCACACTGGTTAAGGGATAATACAAATGAAAATGACATTATCGCAACTCACGATATCGGAGCTATCGGATATTATTCCAAACGAAAAGTTATTGATATAGTAGGTCTTATTAATCCTGAACTTACAAAAGAATCATATCGTGATGATTATAATGAAGTAGTAACTGATTTTTTTAATAAAAACGGAGTTACTTACACGGCATTTTACAGGGAATGGTTTTTAACGCTGAATCAGAATCCGGTATTCTATTCTCCTGATGATCAGGCACTGGAAGCTATCTATGTTAATAATTTTTATAAAGACAAATCAAAGATATTACCAAGAAAGATCAATTATCTTCTTAATGACTCGAGAAAAGATATCTATGACAAGAACGGAATTAATATGATAGCTGACATGAATGCTATCATAAAAACAGAACCTGATTTCGCGCTGGCTTATTTTTATAAAGCTTATGGTTATTTATATAACAGGGATACGGCAAATTATGAGATCAATATTGAAAAAGCTATTGAACTGTTTCCGGATTTCAAAGATGCTCTTATGGAATCAGGCAAGATTGCCAAGAAGAAAGGAGATCTGGCTGATGCTAAGTTAAAGTTTGAAAGAATGCTTGTACTCGAACCCGGAAATACTGCTGCAATCACTTTTCTTAATGAATTGAATTCTCAATCAATAAATAAGTGAATTATTATTTTTCACACATTACAATACAAATATACCAGGGCAATCCAGTAAAGATTGAGAATTATTTTGTTTAGCTCTTCGGAATGCAGCGATGACAGTTCTAAATAGATGAGTTTCGTCCGGCAGTAGGATTTGATGTTGGTGACCAAAAAATTTGCTTTTACTGTTTACTTAATTATAAAATTTATCATGCAAATTTTTTGGAACACCAACATCGGCTCGAATTTTACTTAACTATATTTAAAAGAGCTGACAACAATTTAAATGTTATCAGCTCTTTTGTTTTATTTCTTATGATTTTAGTTTAAATAGTCTGAAGTTAAAATCAATTATGAATAAAATTTTACTATTAACTATTAACTATTAACTATTAACTATTAACTATTACTTTATCAGCATCATTCTCTTAATCGCACTGAACTCACCGCTTTCTATTCTGTAAAAATAAGCTCCGCTGGCAAGATTGCTGCCGTTAAAGCTGACATCATAATTACCCGCAGCAACTGTTTCATTTACCAGTGTCATAACTTCTTTTCCGAGAATGTCATAGATCTTTAAAGTTACCAATCCATTTTTAGGGACTGAGAAATTGATCTTTGTAGTCGGATTGAACGGATTCGGATAATTCTGAGATAAATTATATGACTGAGGAACTGATTCATTAAGTGAATTTGATATTCCGATCGTATTTCCTATAACGCAGATATTGTCCAGAAATAAATTGTTTCCGTACTGACTAAGACCTGTGAATTTGATCTTATTTGTTCCTGCAGGAAGAGCAAACTTTTTAGTTGCCCACTGACCTGCTGACGGAGTGAACGGATTTAAATTCGGTGGCGCTGTTACCAAAGGTCCGGAAACTCCTCCGTTAAGAGTGATCAAAGATGTATATGTCGCACCTGCATTAGTGGATGTAAGTATCTGAAGCTGATCCACTTCATCAATGTATGTGCAGTAAGCGTGATCAAATTTTAACGAATCACCGGGAACGGTATTGCCGAATGCAAGTGTGATCAGTGATTGATTTGTACCTGCTGTAGCATCATAGAACTGATAAGTAGTCGAGCCTGATCCTGTTCCGTAAGCACTTACAGCATCTCTGAGCCAGTAAGGAGTTCCTGAATATTCAAGGCTCCAGTCAGTCGGAGGAAATGTTGTTCCCGAAAAATCCTGACATAAGAATGCATTAATAATTTTAAATTTATTAAGAACTGTCGAGTCAGAATTATGCAGCAGGGAATTATCCTGTGCATAAATTTTATAAAATATTGAATCTCCGATCGACACATCTGAATTCAGAGAATTAAACATGGCAGAATAAACATTTCCGCCGGTGTTAGGCAATCTGAAATGTTTTGTATTAGCAGTAGTATTTTTATACCATCTTACCCAGACAGAATCGAGACCAATGTTGTCAGTTACATTTGCTGTAACTGTCGAAGGCCATGAAGCTTTTGCCTGATCGGGAAGTGGTGTGTATGTAATAACAGGTCGGATTGTATCATTTACAGCAAAGAAAGTATAATATGAACCGGGAGCGTTAGCAGGTGATGTTGCTGTTCTGCCCAATGAATCAATAGTGCTGATATAATATCTGTATTCAGCAGGCTGACCGTTACCCGGAATATTAGCAGACCAGTTGTTTCCGCCTGTATTTCCCATGATGGTAATATTATTTATTGTACCTCTTCCCCAGTGCAGCTTTGTCTCTCCGGTAACAAGTCCGCTTCCTGCTGTTGAGATAGTTGCATTAACTATATAAGGTCCGTTCAGATTTTCAGTATTTGGCAGGGGAGTAGTATTAATTGAAGGTCCAAGAGCAATTGGCGAAACGTATGCCTGCCATGGACCTGCAGTATTATCACTCCAGCACGGAACTATCTTTCCGCCGAAAGATGCAGTCTCATAATAATCTCCCATGTAGCCTCCTGCAAATCCGGGAATAGCTCCGGGTGTAAATCTTGTGTTGCTGATCTTGGTTCTGTTCCATGTAACTCCGCCGTCAAGCGAGGTTGCAAGATATCTTGCAGTCAGCAAACCGGTGGAATCCATATTAAAATAAGAAATACTTAGTGCACCGTTAGAAGCATCAACAGCTGCAGATGACATCCATTGTTGCTTACCTACAGGATCTTCATTGACTCTGATCTTAGCGCCCCATGTTGCGCCGCCGTCAGTTGAAACGTTAACATATACATCTGCATCACCTGTACTTCTGTCGGGATAAACTATATATATCCAGCCTCTTCTCGGACCGTTTGATCTGTCAACTGCCATAGAAGGAAAACTTGAAACGCGTGTTCCTCCGTATTCAGGTAAAGCGCCGTTACTGACTCTTATACCGCTGATAGGAAATGCCACAACGGGAGTATTGAATGTTGCACCGCCGTCAGTTGATTTAGCAAAACCGATACCCTGTTCGGCAGTCGTACCCGGATAATGAGCCCATGTGACATAAACTTCGCCCGCAGGACCGGTCTGAATATTCACGCCTTGTCCTCTTGCGCTTCCGATCGGAAGGTTAGTTCTGGCGCTCCAGTTTTGTCCGCCGTTTGTAGACCTTACAAAACTGACAGGCGGTCCGCTTAAATTAAAATCAGTTAATGCAACATACATATTATTAGGATAAACTCCTGAAAGGTCGGTCATAGCATGTTCCTTATCATCATTTGTATTTGAGACAGGATCAGCATACCATAATGGTCCCCATGTAGATCCGAAATTCGTAGTCTTGGTTATTCCGACACCTCCCGGCTGAGTCAGCGTTACCCAGTAAGCATTTCCCTGAAGATCAAATAATGCGACAGGATCTCCGTAATTTGAATAACCGTTTGGATCATTTTCACTTCCAAACCAGTTCATCCCGCCGTTGGTTGAAAAGAAATATGACTGTGTAAAAAACATATTAGTCGAAACAAACAAATGCTCTGAATTGAATTCACTGATCGCTATTGAATTTTCAGACTGCGGGTTTGTTGACGGAAAAACTCTTATGTTAGATAAAATACCTGCATCGTTTTGAGAATTCGGATTATTATTCCGGATTTCAGAAGCGATATAATTCGGTGGTGTAAGTCCTCTGTCAGTATACCATTTTGTAAGTTTGTGAATGTTCCAGATAGGAGGAGCTTCTTTGCTTGATTTTTTATCATCAGGATTTTTTTGTCCGGTAAAAACAAAGTATCCTGAACAAATTACTACTAAAACAATGAGTAACTTTTTCATTGAGATTGTATCCTTTCGGTTTAAGGGTTTTTTGGATTTAACAATTTTGATCTGATTTAAGAGATGATATTGAATGTTAAGAATTAGTGTGAAAAATTTTGAAAATAAATTATAATTATTTATCTGCAAAATCAATTTGTAATTTTATGCTTGAAAAAAAATATTTAGCAGCCGAAATTGCACACAGATAATGCGGACTAGACAGAAAGGAAACGGATTTTTTGTTTTTATAAATTAATTATTAAAGTTCTTTGAATTTAAAGTAATCTTCTTCATGGGATGAATAATCTTGTTGATTGGAAATAATATGAAACATAGTTGGATTTTGAATAATCTTAAGGACAATCCCGTAGGGATCGAGTATCGGTAGCAAGAAGATCACACATTATACCAATCCCGTAGGGATTGTGTGTTCTTTTGTCTTCGAAGGCGATTCGGCTATTTATAAATTTAAGGTTTTAGTAACTATTAACATTTTCTTTCAATAGCAAAATGGATCCCCGCCAGAAACACGCGGGAATGACAGCATCAAAGGTATGTTTTTTTTTATTTAATTTAACAAAAAAGGATTGACAACTTCTGAAAGTTGCCAATCCTGATATATTTATATTTACTATTTTATTGTGGAGATTTAATACTTACTACCCATTACTCAATACACAATACCCAATACCCAATACCTATTTAAGAAGAAGCATTCGTTTTGTCTCAACAAAGTCTCCTGCCTGAATCTTATAATAATAAACACCGCTTGCAAGATCCGATCCGTCAAATGAAATTCTGTATCGTCCGGCCGGCTTGGTTTCATTGATTAACGTTTTAACTTCCTTACCAAGCATGTCATATATCTTTAAAGAAACAAATCCCAATTCCGGAATTCCAAATTCCAAATTTGTAGTCGGGTTGAACGGGTTCGGATAGTTCTGATTCAATGAAAACTCAGTTGGGATACCGAAAGTTGTATTCTGAATGCCGACAGTACCAACTATCAATTTTACAGGAATTGATTTAACCGGTCTGATCGGATCATTGCTGTTGACATTCATCACACCGGTGTAAGTTCCTGTTGCCAATCCTGTAGAATTGAATATCACTTCTACATTCTGACTTCCGCCCGGAGTGACTGTACCTGAAGACGGATTCTCATCAAGCCATGCAAGACCTTTCTCGATCTTGATAGCGAGATTGTTGTGCAGGTATGCTGCATTGTAAACAACCTGCAGACCTGTTGAACCGGCTGCGTTCTCTGTACCGATTGTACAAGAGTTAACCAGTGAAGCAGTCATATCAAGATACTGATAGAAAATTCTGCCGTCGCTGTATAGCATTACCTGGAATGTATAAAGCTCTCCTGTAGAATAGTGAGGAACGTTTTTGTATTCAACGATGAATCTGTTGTTGGCTGCATCATTCTGATAATAAACATTACCCGCAGTTCTTAAGTCAAGATCATCCCAGAAAGGATACAGAGCGTTGTTAGGCTCGGCAGATGTCGGGATTGCTGCATTTAAATATGCATTGGATGTGGAAGCGACATCAAATCCCATCCAGCCGTTTGTAACAACTTTCAGAGAAGTGTAATTATTTCCATAATAAGTAAATGTGAACGG
>JAGQWH010000309.1 GCA_020437545.1 Ignavibacteriota bacterium | reverse complement strand
TTGCCTATCATATTGAGTATTTTGCAAGTTATTACAGAAAAACTTCATTAAAAAACATGAGCCGGCTCGAAAAAATCAAAGAACAGTTTAAAGATCTAAAAATTGATTCCTTCCTTGTAAAAAATTTAGCAAACATAAGATATATCTCAGGATTCTCAGGCAGCGCAGCAAGCGTTTTGCTTACGAAAGATGATGATTATTTTATCAGCGATTTCAGATACAAGACACAGTCATCAAAGGAAGTTAAAGAGAATTTTGAAATAATAATTTATGTACAGAATTCACTTTTATTTCTTAAAGATCTGATAGAGAAACATGATCTTAAAAGGATCGGATTTGAATCAAATTTTATGACATATAATGATGTGCTTGGATTAAGGGAACAATTTAAGGGAACGGAGTTTGTTCCGGTTGACAGTCTTATTGAAAAAATAGTAATGGTAAAAAATGATAAAGAGATAGCTGATACAAGGAAAGCAGTAGAGATCACTGACAGGACTTTTTCGGAATTATTAAAATTCATAAAACCCGGTCTTACAGAAAGGGAAGTATCTGCTCAGATATCATATATGCAGAAGCACTTCGGAGCTGATGGTGATTCATTTGATGCGATAGTTGCATCGGGTGAGAGAAGCGCTTTTCCTCATGCCCGTCCGACAGATAGAAAGATCAGCAACGGCGATTTGCTCACACTTGATTTCGGATGCACGGTAAACGGGATGAAATCTGACATGACAAGAACTCTTGCAATTGGTGATATATCAGAGGAATGCATGAATATCTATTCAATTGTAAAGGAAGCTCAGCTTAAAGCACTTCACGAAGTAAAAGCCGGAATGAATACTAAAGTAATTGATGCAGTTGCGAGGAATTATATTAAGGAAAACGGATACGGAGATAATTTCGGACACGGGCTCGGTCACGGAGTCGGATATGACATTCATGAAAAGCCTGCTTTAAATGAAAGAACGGAATATATTTTAGAAGTTAATAATATTATCACAATAGAGCCTGGAATTTATGTCGAAGGTGTAGGCGGAGTAAGAATAGAAGATGATGTAATAGTTACAGAAGAAGGATGCGAGATTCTTAATAAATCATCAAAAGAACTTATAACTTTGTAAATTCATGACGGGGTTTACAAAAACTATTATACATATTAAAAATAAATTTGAATAAAGTCCTAATCATATCTTATTACTTTCCTCCAATGGGCATGGGAGGTGTTCAGAGAACATTGAAATTCGCAAAATATCTGAGAGAATTCGGCTGGGACCCAGTTGTACTTACCGACAGTCCGAAAAAATATTTTGCAGTGGATGAGAGTCTGCTCAGGGAAGCAATAGAATGCGGTATAAAAATAGAAAGAACAGGTGAAGATATAACAGATGTCAGCAAGATCCAGATAAAGACTCCTAATGAAAAGATGAGAAAGCTCAGAAGCAAAGGCAGTCAGTTTCTTTTTATCCCGGACAGCAAAAAATTCTGGCTGAAAAAAGCCATGAAAAAAATTGATGAAGTATGGAAAAAATATGACGGCTTTAACGTTATCTTTGCAACTGCTCCGCCATATACTGATTTTCTTGTCGGACAGCAGGCAAAAAAGAAATTCAAAGTTCCTCTTGTGATCGATTACAGGGATGCATGGGTTGACAGTCCGGTATTGAATTATTATCCGACCCTCTTTCATAAAGCATCCAATATGCGTCTTGAGAAAAGCGTTCTGAGAGATGCAAATTGCATAATCACCACCAACAGACGCGTTAAAGAACTGATCATTTCCCGATATGGCAATATAGAATACAATGATGTGAAAATTATTCCTCATGGTTTTGATCAGGAAGATTTTGATAAAGCAGCGCAGTCAGATCTGCCTTTTACAAATAAAATGAGGATCACTCATTCCGGAAGTTTTTATACAAGGAATCCGAAATTCTATCTGGAAGCAATTTATAAATTTTTTGTTAAATATCCTGAATTAAAAGATAAAGTTGAATTCTGCTTCATCGGCATTATGTCCAAAGATAATCTCGCTTTGTTAAAGAGTTATGGCATAGACGGATCAATCAATATTCTCGGATACATAGATCATATTGAATGTATAAAGTACATGATGGCATCAGATGTTCTTTTTCTGATGATAAGCCGCGGTGAAAACGAAGATGCTGCTATGCCGGGTAAAGTAGGCGAGTATATTGGCAGCAGAAAAAATATCATCGCCTGCATTCCGGAAGGCGTTACTAAAAAGATGCTCGAGAAATATGATGCGATAAGATTTACGGAAGAGGATCCTGTAGAGCTAATGAACGTATTTTATGAATATTATAATCTTTATAAAGAAGATGCGATGCCTGTGGCAAATGAAGAAGTAGTGGAAATGTATGACAGGAAAGATCTTACATATGAACTTGCCAAGGAATTTAATTTATTAGTGGACATTGAATAGAATATTTTGAAAATATTACTCATTG
>JAGQWH010000308.1 GCA_020437545.1 Ignavibacteriota bacterium | reverse complement strand
TAGTTATTTCCGTTGCCCGGATTATTGATCAGAGAAGATGAAGATTCGGAAATAGTCCAGTTAAGATTGAACTGACCTGTGTTTCCGATGTTCATGTTTCTTGTAGCTGACTGTCCGAAAGGAACACTGACAATTATTGAATCAACCGAAGTTGTAACAGTCGGAGGAATTCCTCTTCTGAAAGTTATATTATAAGTCTGAGCTGAAGCAAGTGAGTCACTTGCGCTGTAGCCATATACTCTCCATTGACCTACAGAAGAATCACCGACTGCAACTCCAAGACCTGCAAGAGCGGAATCGACCTGTGAATTTCTTAATGTCAGTATAGAATCAAATCCGTTGTTTCCCGAAGCGATGGATAATTTTACATTTGCCTGTGAAGAGAAGTTAGGACTTGCATAGAGCCATTTATATTTAACGGCTTCGCCTGACTTTGTCCATGTAATGTTTACAGGAGTTGTATTGGTAACCAGAGTAAGAAGAGTAGTATTGTTTGGCGGAGATGAAAGATTAAAAGCAGTTAACAATGGCTTAGCTCTTTTCAGAGTAATTGCTCTAGGACCATTTGAAGCTTTTAATGAATCATTTTCAGCATTATTTCTGAATGCCCATACATCCCACTGACCAACAAGAGAATCACCCTGAGCAAGTCCGAGACCTGCGAGTAAAGCATCAAGCTGACCGCCGGTTACATTTAATGTATTACCGGTTGGTTGCAAAGTGATCTTTCTTGGACTTGTAGTAGGACTTCCGAAGATCCATTTGTATGAAGCTGTAGAAGCCGAAGTGTCCCATGTAAAAGTATAATTTGTTGTATTGTTTGGTAAAGTAGCAATTCTTGAACCCGGAGCAGGTGTATTCAGATTATAAGTATTGAGAGGGAATGTAGCGATCTGAACTGAAGCAATCCATGCCTGATACTGACCTGTGATATCATCTGCCCAGTAAGGCCATGCTTTTGAGTTTGCAGAAGTAATTCCGATATAGTCACCCTGATATCCGCCTGCAAGTCCTGAAATTGGTTTTGGTTTGAATTTGTGGTCTGAAACAAGAATATCTGTCCATGTATTTCCGCCATCAAGTGAACGGGATACATAAACTTCTGCAGAATCATTAGTAGGAGTATTTCTTGTATCATAATAAATTACGTTTACACCACCGGCTGCATCTACATTAACTGCAGAAGCATACTGGTATTTTCCGTTACCGGGAGTATCCTGATTAACTCTTACTGAGGACCATGTAGTACCTCCGTCAGAAGATCTGTGAAGAATAGCGTCAGCAACGTCTGTAGCAGGAGCAACTGTTTTTTCAGCAGTTACGACATAGATCCAGCCGTTTCTTGCGCCGCCTGTTTTGTCAACAGAAATTCTCGGGAAACCGGCCATTCTGATACCATTGAATAAATTTGAAGCTCTGATACCGTTCATATTGCTTGCATTACTTCTGGAAACTGCCCATGTGACACCGCCGTCAGTAGATTTAGCAAAGCCAAGTGAATCTTCTGTAGAATTCTGTCCATTGGTTGTACAATTAGCCCAGATGACATAACAATCACCGTTAGGTCCGACTGCTACATCACAACCCTGGTGATGATGTCCTGAAGATGGAACAGGACTGACAGGAGCAACTGATGACCAGCTCACTCCGCCGTTTGTTGTATAAGATAAAACGATTCTGTTTACGTTCGGACCACCGAACTCTGTATAAACTGTATAACTTCTGCCGTAAAAAGGACTGGCAGGAGCATCGTCTGTTCCTGATAAATTTTTGTCAGCGCTTGTGGTTGCACCCGGGAATGTAACAGTTGGTGCCCAGTTAATTCCGTTATTTGTTGAATAACTTGCTCCCATTGAGAAAGCAGTTGTAATATAAGACATTAAAAATCTGCCGTCTTTATCGATAGCCGGACCAGGATCACCGCTGTTAAATCCGCCGTTATTTAATGTATCACTTCCGAACCAGGTAACACCTCCGTCAGTAGTTACATAAACTCCAGTACTGAATGTGCTTCCTCCTCTGTATGTATTGGCTGAGCCAAGCATTATCAAAGGATTGGTCGGATGTCTTACGATAGGAACTTCACTTTGAGTTCCCGCACTTGGATGAACGCGGAAATTAGGTGAAACTGAAAATGTTCCAATTGGTGTGGAAATATTTCTTGGCTCAGAAGAGAATGGTACAAAATTATCTGATTGCGGTAATTCCGTATATTCACCCGCAGGATATAATCCGATTGTTGTTCTCGGATCCTGATTCCACCGGGGACTTTCTTCCGTTGTTGCATTTTGTGTTGATCTTTGACCTGTCATAAACATGAATAACAATGCAAATACAGGCAAAATGAAAAATAATTTTTTCATTGATTGGTTTCCCTTTCGGTTTATTTTAGTTGATTAAAAAAAATATAAAATAGGTATGACGACAATATAAATGTAGTTTTGTAATTGGTGATTTGAATTGTCTAAAATTATAATA
>JAGQWH010000307.1 GCA_020437545.1 Ignavibacteriota bacterium | reverse complement strand
CGAATTGTAGTTTCAACGAATCCGAATGATTCTTTTATTGTTTGTTCCGCTTAAATAAATACCCACTTTTACTAATTTATTAACGGGTAATCCGACCCCTTCGGGGTCGGATGTATTACATATAACGTTGTTATAAACATAAGACCCCTTCGGGGTCTGCTTTGAAATAATGGATTTTCAATCCGATTATCAGCGGATAAAAAAAAACAATAAATTTTAATAAATGCTCACACAGGACTTTACAGCACAAACAAAAGAACTGATCGACAAACTAAAAGGCATCTGCGCTTCTTTTGGACTGGGGAATGACGGCAATGAATTCAAGATCATTACTCAGGTATTCTTATATAAATTCATGAATGATAAATTCGGATATGAGGTGAAAGAGATCGATCCAAAACTTAAGAAAGCTGATAACTGGGAACAGGAGATAGCAAAATATTCTCCAACTGATTATGAAAAACTGCTTTTGAAAATGTCTCCCGACAGCGCAAGACTTAATCGGGAAGATTTTTTATCCGTTCTTTTTGCTAAACAGGATCAGGATAATTTTGCTAAGGTCTTTGATGATACATTAAGGGAAATTTCAATTCTTAATAATGAAATATTCTCCGTGAAAACCGGTACAGGCGCAAAGATACAATTGTTCGATGAGATCAGTCAGTTTATCACAGATAGTTCACAGCGTGACAGTTTCTGTAAAGCGCTTGTGAATCAGCTTGTAAACTTCAGCTTTGAGAAAATATTTGAAGAAAAGTTTGACTTCTTCTCAACAATATTCGAATATCTTATTAAAGATTATAATAAGGATGGCGGAGGTAAATATGCAGAATACTATACTCCACACGCTGTGTCAAAGATAATGGCTTCAATACTTGTGGATAAGACGGTCAGCAATGTGACCTGCTATGATCCTGCAGCCGGATCAGGTACTTTGCTTATGAATCTTGCACACAAGATCGGGGAAGATAAATGCACGATCTACTCTCAGGATATTTCACAAAAGTCATCAGGTATGCTCCGGTTGAATCTGATCCTTAACAATCTTGTTCACTCCATTCAGAATGTTATTCAGGGAAACACGATAACATCTCCGGTTCACAAAGACGGAGATAAATTAAAGAACTTCGATTACATTGTTTCCAATCCGCCTTTCAAGCTTGACTTCAGTGATTTCCGGAATCAACTTGATACAAAACAAAATCACGAACGGTTTTTTGCGGGACTTCCGAATATTCCTGCAAAGAGCAAAGATAAAATGGCGATCTATCTTCTTTTCATTCAGCACATAATGTATTCGCTGAAAGAAAAAGGCAAAGCGGCTGTAGTTGTACCGACAGGTTTCATAACAGCTCAAAGCGGTATCGAAAAGAAGATCCGGCAGAAGCTTGTGGATAAGAAAATGCTCAGGGGAGTAGTTTCAATGCCGAGTAATATATTTGCAACTACCGGCACAAACGTTTCAGTTCTGTTTATTGATAAAGCGAATACAAAAGGCGATATAGTTCTGATGGATGCATCCAAACTCGGTACTACCGTCAAGGAAGGGAAAAATCAGAAAACATTGCTTTCTCCGGACGAGGAACAGCAGATCATCAAGACATTCAACAAACTTGAAGCAAAAGAAGATTTTACGGTAGTAGTTTCTTATGATCAGATCAAAGAAAAAAATTATTCTTTCAGCGCGGGGCAGTATTTTGATGTGAAGATCGAGTATGTGGATATTAGTCCTGAAGAGTTTAAGGAAAAGATGGATAAATATAAAAATAATTTGAATAATTTATTTGCCGATTCAAAAGTCTTAGAATCGAAAATTAATACAAAAATGGACAATTTACTTTATGATTTATAATAACTCAAAATACAATACTGATTGGGATATAAAAGCTCTTAATAAATTAGGTGAATTTAAAAGAGGTAAATCGAAACATAGACCAAGAAATGATAAGAAATTGTTCATTAAAGGTAATACTCCTCTAGTTCAAACTGGTGAAATTACTTCTGCAAATTTATATATTCGAAAACATTCAGCAATGTATAATGAATTTGGTTTAAAACAGAGTAAACTTTGGAAAGAAAATACTTTATGTATCACTATAGCTGCAAATATTGCTGAAACCGCTTTACTTGGTTATCCAATGTGCTTTCCTGATAGTATAGTTGGTTTCAATGCATTTCCAAAAGAATCATCTGAAATCTTTATGCATTATGTATTTACCTATATAAAAAAATCTATACAAAATTCTGCTTCAGGAAGTATCCAAGACAATATTAATATTGATTATTTAACTTCACTTAACTTCAGAATTCCTAAAATAAAATATCAAGATAAAGTTGTAGAAGTTCTTTACTCATTAGACTCCAAAATCGAACTCAACAATCGCATCAATACCGAATTAGAAGCAATGGCAAAGACCTTATATGATTATTGGTTTGTGCAGTTTGATTTTCCTGATGAAAATGGCAAGCCATATAAGACCAGCGGCGGA
>JAGQWH010000306.1 GCA_020437545.1 Ignavibacteriota bacterium | reverse complement strand
CTGCTCTGTGCTCACCAACCCGCGCATGCATTCTCACCGGAAGAAATCATCATTCAAACGGAATTGCGGCAGTGACTGAAATGTCAACCGGCTATCCCGGTTATAACGGACGTATGCCGTTTGAGAACGGAATGCTTTCTGAGATACTTCTCGATCAGGGTTATAATACATTTTGTATCGGTAAATGGCATCTGAATCCGCCTGTTGACGGAACACCTGCCGGACCTTATAAACGCTGGCCTCTCGGACGCGGATTTGAAAGATACTACGGATTTCTAAACGGTGAGACAAATCAGTGGTATCCTGATCTCACTTATGATAATCATTCTGTCAATCAGCCAAAAACTCCTGAAGAAGGTTATCATCTTACTGAAGATCTTACCGACAAAGCAATTCAGTTTATTTATGATTCCCATGTCAATGATCCGGATAAACCATTTTTTATGTATTATGCAACAGGCGCTGCGCATGCGCCTCATCATGTAGGTAAAGAATGGATAGATAAATATAAGGGGAAATTTGATATGGGATGGGATAAGTACAGGGAAATTGTATTTGAAAAACAAAAGGAAATGAAATTATTTTCAGATGATACTGTGCTTTCAGAACATGACCCGGATGTTGCGGAATGGGATACTCTCTCTGCTGATGAAAAAAAATTATATGCAAGATACATGGAGATCTATGCAGGATTTATAAGTCATGCCGATGACCAGTTCGGCAGATTAATTTCTGCACTCGAAAAGATCAACGAACTTGATAATACAATTATTATAGTAATTTCAGATAACGGAGCATCATCGGAAGGCGGACATTCCGGTGCGTTCAATGAGATGAGCGCATTCAACAGCCTGAATGAAAATTTCGAAGAAGTACTGGAAAGAATAGATGAACTGGGCGGACCTAAATCCTATAATCATTATCCCTGGGGCTGGTCATGGGCAGGAAACACTCCTTTTAAAAGATGGAAGAAGGAAGTTTACAGGGGAGGCTGCACTGATAACATGATCATTCACTGGCCAAAAGGAATTAAAGCAAAGGGAGAATTACGAAGACAATATGCGCATGCTGTTGATATCCTGCCAACGGTTCTTGATCTGCTTGAAGTGAATCCTCCTGATTCCATAAAGGGAGTATCTCAGTCTCCGGTTGAAGGAATTTCATTTGCACAAACATTAAATGATTCAAAGATCCCTGCAAATCATAAGACACAATATTTTGAAATGTTTGGCTGTCGCGCAATAGATCACGACGGATGGAGGGCGGTATGCGGCTGGCCGGGTCCGAATTATGCAAAGGGTATTGAAAAAGGTTATAAGTTCGGAGAAGAAATTACTCCTGCTATATTAAACGATCTTGAAGCAAACGGATGGGAATTATTCAATATTTCTGAAGATCCTTCGGAGAGTAAGAATCTGGCTAAAGAGAATCCTGATAAACTGAAGGAACTGATCAACCTCTGGTGGAATGAAGCCGTTAAATATAAAGTGTTGCCTCTAGACGGCAGTACCCTAAAGAGATTCAAGGAAAAGCGTCCGCATTTAATTGAAAACAGAAGTGAATATACTTATTATCCGGGTTTATCAGTAGTACCGATAGGTAATACTCCGGCTGTATTCAACAGACCGCATAATATAATCGCGGAAGTTGAGATACCCGGAGGCGGAGCAGAAGGCGTTATACTTGCTCATGGGGGAGTAGCCGGAGGTTACACATTGTTTGTAAAAGAACGGAAGCTTCATTATGTTTATAATTATCTTGGCTTTGAACAGTTTGAATTGATATCAGAGGAAGAAATCCCTGAAGGAAAAATAACTTTAAAATTCAGATTTCTTCCGACAGGTATTCCAAAAATAAAAGAAGGCAAGGGAACTCCCGGGAATGCTCATCTGTATTTTAATGACAGACTGGTATGCAAACAGAAATTACCATACACAGTCCCGTTCACTTTCGGAATAGTAGGAATAAGCTGCGGATATGATTTCGGTGAGGCTGTATGTGATAGATACAAAGCTCCGTTTACATTTACAGGTAAGATATTTGAAGTAAAAGTCGAAGTATATGGTGAACTGATCAAGGATATGCTGCTGGAATTAAAGAGTGTTATGTCGAGAGAGTGAGAATATGTTTAAATTGTGAAAAATATTATTTACTACCGATCAGTATGACATTCCGGTCAAATTTTTTGGTCACCAACATCAAACCCTTTTGCCGGATGATACCAGTCAAATCAAAACTTTCATACCCCCGTCAGAGACTACACAGCTTTATAGCAGGACTCTGACGCACCCTTTAATAAATTAATTCCACATCATAAATTCCATACTCATTAATATAGTTTGATGCGCCTGAATGCAAATAATCTTCCGGTCTTCATAAAAAGTCAATCCGGAATAAACACAGATAACTTACGGTAAAAATTCTTACGGCGGATTCCCGGAAGAGCACCGGAGAATTCGCGGGGGGAGAAAATTAAGAAAGACTTAACTTTCAA
>JAGQWH010000305.1 GCA_020437545.1 Ignavibacteriota bacterium | reverse complement strand
GGAGTCAATTGGTATATGCTTCAAAGTGAACTAAATTCAAATTTGAATGGAATATTTTTTAATGATGCTTTTACCGGATTTATTGCCGGGAGTAAAGGTAAAATATTGAAAACAACAAATTCAGGTATCAACTGGTTAAACTTGCCTAATGGATCAAATATAGCTGCTATTTTAAAACCAATTGTCTTTATTAATTATGAAACCGGTTTTGTAGCGGGTGATCAATATTTAAAAACAACTAACGGTGGAAATAATTGGACAGTCTTATCAGGCAGTGGAATAGATATATATTTTCCAAGCTCGTTAACAGGATATCGAACAGGTGGATCCGGTATTATTACAAAATCAACTAATGGCGGTATAAATTGGATTGTTCAAAATGGAAATGTTTCAAACAACTTAAACAGCATTTTTTTTATTAATGACGATAATGGTTATGCTGTAGGAGATGGAGGTGCAATTACAAAAACCACAAATGGTGGAATAAACTGGATTCCTCAAACAAAGATAAGTGGTAATGATTTAAACTCAATTTACTTCATAAATGCATCAACAGGGTATATTTCCGGAAACTTTGGTACAATTCTCAGAACTACAAATGGAGGATTGGTATTTGTATCATCCACCACTGGTTCAGTGCCAGAAAATTTTTCACTTTCTCAAAACTATCCGAATCCATTCAACTCATCAACAGTTATTAAATATGAAATAAAAGAGCCTTCTGAAATTGAATTAAAAATATTTAATATTGAAGGTAAAGAATTGATAACATTAGTTAGGGAATATCAATTTGCAGGAAGTTATGAAATTTTGTTTGATGCTTCAGATTTAAACTCTGGGATTTATTTTTATTCTTTATTTAAAAACAACGTTTTAACCGAGACCAGAAAATTAACTTTAATTAAATAAATAAATTTAAACAATCATGAAAAAATTAATATTTACCCTAATGATGTCTCTATATTTTTCAATTAGTCAGAGTCAGATAATTCAGGATTACCCATTTAAAACTTATCTGGATAATGATAATAATTTATATATAACTGGTAATGAACAAATAGGTAATTCTAAAGATATCTTTATTACAAAGTATCCAATAAATGATCCTCTAAGTTATGAGTGGAAAACCCAAATTCCCAATATATATGGGGATGACAGAGGTTTTGATCTGATTGTTGATGACCATGGAAAAGTTTTTGTAACCGGATATTCGTATAACTTTAATTCAAGCAGTAATGAAATTATTATAATCTCATTGAATTCGGATGGGACTCAAAACTGGATAAGATATTTAGATTTTAGTTATGATGACAAAGGATTTGGTATAGATATTTCTAAAGATGAAAATGGAACAGTAGAAGATGTATTTATTACCGGTTATGTAACTAATGCTTTAACAGGAAAAGATTTTTTCGTCAAGAAATTTAATAAATTCGGCGACTCCCTTTGGCAATCTGTCTACACTTACCCAGGCGATCAGGTCGCAACTGATATTCTTCTGGATGCTGGGTATGCATATGTTGTTGGATATACTTATGCTGAAAATGAAACTACAAGCGACATGGTGATCCAGTCTTATGATAAACTATACGGGAATTTACACGATAATCATACTAATGTTATTAACGGTTCAAGTGAAAAACCGACTGGTTTTTGCATTCCTTTCCCATCTGGTGACCCTATTTCCAAATCCAGAAGCGCTGTTACTTGTCTGACTGATGAGATTGTAAATAATAATGTCCGCACAAGCTATCTTACAGTTTACTTTAACCCGGATCTGAATAACGATCTCAATCCAAAGTGGTCGAGACAAACAAATGTTGATAATGAGTTCAAAGAGAATGTCCCGACTGCCATAACTTCTGATCTGGCCGGTAATATTTATGTAACAGGCTATATGTACAATCCTCTGGCAGGAGTTTATGGCTCAGCCGGTTATGACTTTGCAACGGTTAAATATTCAGGCGAGACGGGAAATTATTTATGGAATACAAACCCTCTGTTTATTAACTATAATGACACTTCAAGTTCCGGAGTCGATGATAAGGCAACTTCAATAAAGGTGAATAATAAGAACCATGTTTTGATAGCAGGAACGAGTCAAGGGTCTCCAAACGGATATTCTATTGCTATAATAGAGCAACAGCAAAGAATCCCCATTCAGAAATACAAAAAGGCATTCATACCAAACTTCCTTGATGACGGCAGATCAGTTAATTTTAACAAATGGGCATCACTCGAACTAACAAGCGATGGGACACCTATTTTGATAGCCATGGGCTGGAATGAGAATGAATCACACTGGGCTGCGGTGAAGTATGATCAGTCAGGAAATGTAGAATATACAATAAATAATGAGCCAATGAATAAAATGTATGATTCAGATATAATGGATTTAAAAAATGAAATAAATATTTACAATACAAAATCTTTCAAGCCGGTACGGAATCTAAAGTAAATTATATTTCATTAAGTATTCCAAGTATAAAAAATTTAAATGATT
>JAGQWH010000304.1 GCA_020437545.1 Ignavibacteriota bacterium | reverse complement strand
GAATTACGAATTACGAATTACGAATTACGAATTACGAATTACGAATTACGAATTACGAATTACGAATTACGAATTACGAATTACGAATTACGAATTACGAATTATGAATTACGAATTACGAATTACGAATGAAAATATATTAACTATTAACTACTAACTATTAACTACTAACTATTAACTACTAACTATTAACTACTAACTGACAGGCTTCTTCCAGAGTAAGCCTCTTTCCCTCTTCCCGGTATTTGTCATACTCTTCATCGCTTAGATTTTCATGAAACTTTGCCAGGAATTCTTCTTTAGTTTTTTGTTCATCCATTCCTAATATTACTCCCCTGGATTTTAAAGCCGTTTCCGCAGCGCTTAGAAGTTTTACTCCAATTTGAAAATTTTTGTTGACTAAAAATATTCCTGATAAACTTATTAATGATTCAGCTATTCCGTCTTTGTCTCCAAGCTCTCTGCGCAACACCAGACTTTCTTCATAAAAATTCTGAGACTGTTTGTAATCTCCTTTGGAAAAAGATACATTTCCCATGTTGTTGAGTAATTCAGCTATTCCTTTTTTATCTCCGAGCTCCCTGCGCAACTCCAGACTTTCTTCATAAAAAATCTGAGACTGTTTATATTCACCAAGATAAAAAGCAACATTACCCAAACCGTGCAGAGGGTTAGCTATTCCGCGTTTATCTCCAAGCTCCCGGCGTATTACCAGACATTCCATAAAATACTTCTGAGACTGTATATATTCTCCACGTAAATAAGCTACATGTCCCAGATTATTAAGAGTGCCGGCAATTCCATTTTTATCCCCGAGTTCCCGGAACAACATCAATATTTCTTCATCATAGCATTGAGTCTGTTCATAATCACCACGGTAAAAAGCAACATTACCCAAACCGTTGAGAGAGACAGCAATTCCGCGATCGTCTCCGAGTTCCCTACGCAATAACAGACTTTCATCAAAACACCTCTGAGCTTTTTCATATTCTCCCTGGTTTAAAAGATAAACTCCTTTCCAGCTTATTGCATTTGATTTAGCAAAATTACTTAACTCATCTGTTCTCTCCAGTACAATATCAAGAAACTTTATTCCTGTTGAAAAATATCCACGTACTTCCCAGAACTTTCCAAGAGATGCTGCAACATTTGCAGATTTTTCAGAATTCGCGTTTCTAACTCCCCATTCAATTGCCGATTGTATGTTTTTATGATCCGCCTCTAGTATATCCAGCCATATCTTCGCATTTTCGCCCAGTAATTCAGGTTTTGCTTTTTCTGTAAGATCAGAAAAGTAATTCAGATGCTTTAATAGTATTTCATTTTCTTCTGTCAGTTTTTCTTGTCCGTAATGTTTAATTGATTCAAGTATCCTGTATCTGTCTTTAGAATCATCATATATTATGATTGATTTTTCCGTCAGCAGGCTCAGAAGATCAAGTATATCATAACTGTTTATTGTCTCATCCGTGCACACCTCTTCCGCCGCATCAAGCGTCCATCCGCCAATAAATACAGATAGTCTGCTCCAGAGTTTTTTCTCATTATCAGTTAAAAGATCATAACTCCAGTCAATTAGCGCTCTTAAAGTCTGCTGTCTTGGTAAAGCTGTTCTTTTGCCGCCGGTCAGAAGTTTGAATCTGTCATCCAGCCGTTCAAATATTTTTTCTACTGACAAAATTTTTGTCCTTGCTGCAGCAAGTTCTAACGCAAGAGGAATCCCGTCTAGTCTTGAACACACCTCTGCAAGTGCCGGAGCGTTTTCATTTGTAACTCTGAATTTCGGATTTACGGCAAGCGCTCTTTCGATGAATAATCTTACAGATTCATATTGTGTCAGTTGTTCGGGAGTTTCTCCCGAATTCGGATCAGGCTGTGTAAGAGGAGGGACTCTGTATATCTGTTCACCTGTAATGTTTAATGCTTCCCGGCTTGTTGCAATTATCTTAACTTTTGGGCACTGCAGAAGTAATCTTTCAGACATTTCAGCACATTCATGAATTAAATGTTCACAGTTATCGAGTATTATTAAAATTTCCTTATCTTTCAGATGATCCGTTAAAGTTTTCTCCGGAGTTTTCTTAGGTTCTTCTTTCAGATTCAATGCGTTGATTATAATTACCGGCAACAATAACGGATCGCTTATTGCTGCAAATTCTATAAACCATACTCCATTTGCAAAATCATCGATCATATCTGCTCCGGTCTGAAGAGATAATCTCGTTTTACCTGCTCCCCCCGAACCTGTCAGCGTCAATAATCGATTATCTTTTAATAATTCTTTTGCATGCTTAATTTCTTCCTCCCTTCCGATAAAGTTGGTCAGCTGAACCGGAAGATTATTCGGGCGGACATCAAGTGTTTTCAAAGGAGGAAATTCCTTTCTCAATCCTTCGGATTCAACCTGATATAATCTTATTGGCTCTATGACATCCTTCAGTCTTCGTTCTCCCAGGTCTCTGAATGAAATATCCTTTGACTCAAATCCTCCACTGGCAGATCTAA
>JAGQWH010000303.1 GCA_020437545.1 Ignavibacteriota bacterium | reverse complement strand
TGATAATTGATAATTGATAATTGATAATTGATAATTGATAATTGATAATTGATAATTGATAATTGATAATTGATAATAAAGTTGTAATTGTCTTTTTACAAAACAATGCAAATTTATTAAATTGTAAATACAAATTGCAAATCATTTTTTTTATATTATAAAAAAACCTACGATCATGAAAACAACCCTTACTCCATCCAAAAAGATCATAATTTTAGTTACAGTTTTTTTTATTTCAGTGATACTGATATCAGAGAATTCACATCCTTTAATTGGTTGCAAGAAAGAAGAAGTGGCTGTAAAACAGGATTCCATTGTACCATGGAAATATCCTGAAGTCAGTTCTATTCCTGATAATGAAGAAGGAAAGATCATATTGCTCGGAAGAGATATTTTCACTAAGACCTATAAATACATCGGACCTGACGTAAAAGATCCGGCAAAAAGATTTGCTGGTAACAATATGGATTGTCAGAATTGTCACTTCAGCGCCGGCACGGCAAAGACAGTATTCGGACTTGTTGGAGTCTACTCCAAATATCCGGCTATGGATCCGAGGCAAAACAAGGTAATTTCACTGCAGCAGAGAGTTAACAGTTGCATGATGAGAAGTATGAACGGCAAAGCAATGCCTGAAGATAGTCCGGAAATGAATGCGCTTATAGCTTATATGAAATGGCTCAGCACTGATATCCCGAAAGGTAAACACACAGAAGGCGGAGGATTACCAAAGATCGAATTAATGGATCGTGCAGCAGATCCTGAAAATGGAAAATTAATTTTTCTTGATAAATGCATGACCTGCCATGCTGATGACGGGTCTGGTATTTTTAATAAGCCTGATATGGTTGATGTTGCAGCAGATTCTGTGTATGGATATGATGCTCCTCCTGTAATGGGAGTCAATAGTTATAACGACGGAGCAGGTATGTACAGAGTTCTGGTTGCTGCTGCTTTTATATATAATAAAATGCCGTTCAATGATGCGGTGCTTTCTGTTGAAGAGTCTTTTGATGTTGCCGCTTATATAAATTCACAGCCCAGACCGGCATTCCCAAATAACGGAAGTGATTATCCTGATTTAAAACTAAAGCCTGTAGATTCTCCTTATCCGCCATATGATGACAGCTTTTCTGAAGAGCAGCATAAATTCGGTCCGTATATACCGATGGTAAAATTAGGCGAGAACAGTAAGTTTGTTCAACCTGATTCACCGGCTAAAAAATAAAGGGGATAAGTCTTTTAGTTTTCGCTTTATATTCAGGATATGATGTGAATTCTTTCAGAAGTATTTTTTCTTCAATATTTATTTTAGCTATAAATATGAGGATGAGGAATATCCATATAATTAATCTTGGATAACTGAAATCATTTATTAAAAGGATCAGCATCATAAAAATGATCGAAGTGTACATTGGGTTTCTGATGAATCTGTAAGGACCGGATGTTACCAATGATGAGTTGCTTAATAATGCTGGGAAAATATTGAATCTGAATTTCATCTCAACAATTGCCCAGAATCCGATCAGCAGGGATAATATTAACAGTAGCAAAAATATCTTTTTCGATGGGATGATCTCGCCGGTCAGCATTATGTAAAATATTGCTGACATTTGAAGAATGACGAGTATGTAAGGGAAGTATTTTTTCAAATTTTTGCCTCAAAGGCTCTAAGTCTCAAAGAAGATCAAAAGAGATTTATTACCGGGTATTGTAATTTTAATTAAAGAAAAAAAATTCATATAAAATTTTGAAAAATTAAACTCAGAGTCTTTGAGCCTTTGATGCAAATTACTTTTTGTCAACCGATGAATTCAGATATCAGCCGATGAAAATGATGAGTCCCGGTTTCCCTCGTAACAGAATATCTTCCCCTGTCATAGTACCTTGATCTTATCCCTTTCTGAACATTCTCAACAATTGCTTCATCTTCTCTTTCCACTTTATCCAGTTCAGCTCCGGCTCCTTTATCCAGAAGCTCTTCTTTCCATATATAATTGATAAAAGATACTTTTGTAAGATCGGGTTTCAAAGGTTTGACAATATTCACCGAAAGTCCCCACGGATAAAAATTGAACATGATATTCGGAAATATCCAGAAATAATATGCGGATATTTTCTGACCGTGGTCCGGTGAATCTTTTGGCAGATCAAAACAATCTTCCCCGCCTTTACCAATACCGATCTGCAGATTCGAAAAACGGAACAGTTCAGTTTTGTACCCTGAATAATCCAGTGCAGCGTTCAGACTGTTGTGTACATAAGGAATGTGAAATCCCTCAAGATAATTCTCACAGTACAAAGCCCAGTGACATTTGACAAGATAATCCCTTGATCTCGAAGGATCATGAATGAATTCTTCAAGCGGAAGCCAGCTCATTCTGGAAAACATTTCTCCGGCAAATTCATGCAAAGGCGCTATTGGATTCATTGACGCAAAAATAAATTTCTCCCAGGTATCGAAAGGTATTTCAGGAAGATCATCCTTCTTTGATGGAAAATTTTTAACTTCA
>JAGQWH010000302.1 GCA_020437545.1 Ignavibacteriota bacterium | reverse complement strand
AATCAAGACACAATGTTGATACAAATACCGATGAGTGGTATGAAGATTTAACCTCACATGGTTCAATTGTAATGGTAGAAAATACAAATGAAGTTTATGCAAAAAATTCTTCAGGGGTATTTGTTCTTTTCGGGACTTTTATTGATAAACGTCCTTTGATTGAAGACATAGAAGCAGCTACGGATAACCAAACTATATTTCCGACAACAATCTCTTTGTCCCAGACTCTTGAAATAACAATAGATGGAATTGAGACCAGAAACTTTAGCAGGGATAATGCCAATCAGGTAACTTTACCTTTCGGTGTATCACAGGGAAGTGTTGTCTCAATCAAATCGTTCAGATAACAAAAATAAGGTGCGACAACGCACCTTAAAAAAGGATTCAGGAATGAAAAGAAAAGTTTTATATGTTATTGATAACCCTACCACACAATTCGGGGAGATAGTTCCGAAGGACTCTGTAATACTTGATAGTAGTAGTAATAATTTATATAAATCGACATCTAAATTGCTTCCGAATAATACTCTGGGAGATGGAAACATAGCAGGTATAGCAGCTCCGGACTCATGGAATGTTGTTGAGGTAGGGTTCACAAAACCTGATGATACTCCTATTGTTAATTATGAGCAGAACCAGAATTATTTTTCCGAATTAGCAATCATACCTCCGATCAACTTACCAAACGAATTAGTAGAGGGAATATTTTTTGTTAAAACAGTATTGAATAATACATCAGGGCAATCATTAGGAATGGCTTATGCAATTTCTTCAGGAATAAATAATGTATTTTTATTTTCTGTTGGTCTGGCAAATTCAAATCTTCCATTTTTTCAAAGACCTTATAGAACTTATTATACTTCGGGAGAACAAACGGAAATAACAGGGATTCCATTTGTAACAAAACGTGATAATAACAATTCAATAGTTTACAAGTTTGGTTTAAACATAGGTTCAACACTCTATTTAGATGGCAATTCAGTAACAAGTATTCCCAGGTCTCGATTAGATTTTAAAATTCAGTTATTATATAGATTGAAAAGGTAACCTAATGTCCTGTCCTATAGGTTATTATACTCCATCCCGTGATGAGCCTGTAAGGCATTGTATTGATTTTTCGGGTGTTCCGGATAATGTTCGGATTAATCTGAACAACACAATGAATTTTAGAGAGTTTAAGTATAATGACAAAAGAAAAAGGATTTCATTTTTAACACAAAGATTATCTTTTTGCGTATCTCTGGATAGATCAAAAGTAATTTCCAGCGATCCACAGTGCAGGGAATTTGATACACTCTTCTTTACACTCAATCCCCATATTCCGAAAGCTTCCTTATTGATTTATGAATTTTTTGATACAGGAGATGAAAGGTATTCATGGAGTGAATTACATAATTTCATTAAGTTTAAATTCCTTAATGAGATAGGTGGTTCGGTAATGGATTCTACCAAAATTTTAATCTATGGAGCTTCCTTAATTTTATTATACAGGATTTTTTCAAATACATCTTCTTCAAAAGCTGAGACTTCTAAGGAGAAGAAAAATGGCGGTTAGCTATAAAGAGATCGATCCTGTTAATCTTCCTGTTAAATGGAAGTGGGGAAAGTATAAAGCCTATTTTGATAAAGCATTTAATGAACTCGGTGTAATAAGAGTTGATGCGACATCACAATACAGAACAACAAATAACCATGCCAGCGGAAATGCTATTGATGTTCACGGTTTGAAATTTAAAGATAATACATATCTTGTATTTCATAAATCCAATTATTTATACAATAAAGATATGCCTGTTAATAATAAGTTATTCTTAGTTAAACTTATGAATAAGTTGAACTCCTATGGATTGAACTTTGCTTTTTTTAGCCCCGAATTATTGTATCGTAATTATGGAACAAGTAAGCTTAACAAGAATAATACAGGAAAAACCAAACTGGAAAAAGATCACTTCACTCATTTGCATATTGAGATAGATAGCCTGAAAACAGGTTATCCGGAAATTAAATATTCAAGTTATCCACCTGAAGGTGGAGATGGTTTTTTAACGATTGGTTTAATGCTTACGGGAAGTTATTTTTTATATAAATCATTTACCAGGAGAAAAGGTAACAATGGCTAAGAAAAAAAAAGATGGGTATCTATTTGCAGGGTTAATGTTTTTAGCTGCTATTCCCATAATGGGTGGTAGTAAAAAAAATCCTCCAGCTCCCGTTCCTCCCAAAAATCCTTCATTACCTCCGGGTGATATTTATGATGTTATTCTGAAAAAAGAATCTGCTAAGTATGGTTTAGATTATAGAATATTAAAAGCGATAATGGCTATTGAATCCGATTACGGAAGAACGAATTGGTATGTGACCAAAACTTCGGGATCGGGGGGAGCTGCGGGATTATTTGCAATTACTGATATTGCAAGAACACAGGTTAATCAAAATCTCGGAACTAAATTTACAAGGAATGATTTATGGAAGCCCGAAATTTCAATCATTTGTGCTGCTAACCTAATTGATTACT
>JAGQWH010000301.1 GCA_020437545.1 Ignavibacteriota bacterium | reverse complement strand
ATAATGATGTACTTGTTCAATGTATCAGGAAATCTGATGTCGCTTGGAGCAATTGACTTTGGACTGATAGTTGATGGTGCGGTGATAATAGTAGAGTCTGTAATAGTTGCGATATCTGCTAAGATTCATCTGAACAAACATCCGCTAACTAAAGCAGAATTTGATGAAACCATTTTTTCCTCATCTACATCAATAATAAAGTCAGCAATATTTGGTATTCTAATTATTATAGTTGTGTATCTTCCTATCTTTGCTCTTGGCGGAATTGAGGGAAAAATGTTTAAGCCTATGGCATTCACAGTAGGCTTTGCTCTTGTCGGAGCATTGCTGCTTTCTATAACTTATGTACCGATGATGTGCTCGCTCATACTTAAAAGAGATATGAGTGAAAAGGAAACTATTGCTGATAAGATCATGACAAAATTGAAAAAGATCTATGTGCCTTCACTGGAGTTTGCTTTAAAAAATAAAAAACTCACTGTAAGTGCGGCATTAATAATTCTTATTATTAGTCTTTTCACTTTTACCCGGCTTGGGGGAGAGTTCATCCCTAAACTCGATGAAGGAGATCTTGCTTACCAGATTGTAAGATTACCGGGGATTTCGCTCACGGAATCAATCAACATCGGAACACAGGTAGAGAAAATTTTAATGGAAAAATTTCCCGAAGTGAAAACTGTTGTAACGAAGACAGGAGCGCCCGAACTTGCTACAGATCCAATGGGTCCGGAATTCAGTGATGTTATTGTAATTTTAAATCCTAAAGATGAATGGACATCTGCCGAGACAAAAGAAGAACTTATCGAAAAAATTCAGAGCGAACTTTCAATCGTTCCGGGAATAGGAATCTCATTTACACAACCTATTGAACTCAGATTTAATGAACTCATATCAGGAGCGAGAGGAGACATTGCTGTTAAGATCTTTGGTGATGATCTCTCTATACTTTCCAATGAGGGAAATAAAGTTGCTTCGATCATGAGTTCGGTGCAGGGATCAGAAGATGTGTCCGTTCAGCAGGTTGAAGGTCTTCCTCAGCTTCAGATAAAGATCAACCGCGAGAAGATCTCCAAATACGGGATCAATGTTGATGAAGTGAATAATGTGATCGAGACTGCGCTCGCGGGGAAGACTTCCGGTGTAGTGTTTGAAGGTGATATGAAATTTGACATTGTGCTGAAGTATGATCCGAAATTTACTTCTGATATAAATTCCATCCGTAATATACTTGTAGCATCGGTTGATAATATAATGATACCATTATCGGAACTTGCTGATATTGAAGTTAAAGAAGGACCTGCGGAGATCACCAGAGACAATGGGAAGAGAAGGATCGTAATTCAGGGAAATGTAAGAGGACGCGACATTGAGAGTTTTGTGAAAGAGCTTAAATTAAAGATTGATTCACAACTTGATCTTCCTCCCGGATATGTGATCGAGTACGGGGGACAGTTTAAGAATCTTGAAAGCGCAAGGAACAGATTAATGATAGCTGTACCTGTTTCACTATTTTTCATATTCGCTTTACTTTTTGTGACCTTTAATTCAGTGAAGCAGGGACTGCTTGTTTTTTCCGGAATTCCCTTTGCGGTAGTCGGAGGAATATTCGCTTTGGTAGTAAGGGATCTACCGTTCAGTATTTCTGCAGGGATAGGATTTATTGCGCTGTTTGGAGTAGCAGTTTTAAATGGGATCGTTATGATAGCATATTTTAACAGACTTGAAGAAGAAGGAGTTACAAATATTCATGACAGAATAATTTCCGGAACAACATCCCGATTGAGACCAATATTAATGACAGCATTGGTTGCGTCACTGGGATTCATACCAATGGCATTATCAACAGGATCAGGAGCTGAAGTTCAGAGACCTTTAGCCACAGTAGTTATAGGAGGATTAATTTCATCTACTTTACTAACACTTATAGTTCTTCCTGTCCTTTATGGATTCTTTAATAAGCATACAAATCCTAAATATAGTTTTGAAAAACAATGAGAGAATTATTTTTAGATAAAAAGTTCAAATATATAATTATCGCTTTAGTAATTGTTGCGGTGTTTGAAATATTATCCATCTTAGATATCCGCTTTAACAATTTTATAGAATTTCCGTTTTTCGCAGCTATTAGTATTTTGATCGGTCATAAAACAATCCTGAGCGGGATAAGAAATTTATTAAGATTTAATTTTAGAAGCATAAACACATTGATGGTTATTGCTGTATGCGGAGCATTTTATTTAAAGCAATACCCTGAAGGGGCAATAGTAATTATTTTATTTACGCTTGGCGAGACACTTGAAGATTTCGGGATTGAAAGAAGTAAATCAGCCATACAAGCATTAGTAGATGATTTTCCTAAAACAGCAACTGTACAAAATTCAGAAGTGAAAATTCCAATAGAGGATATTAAACCGGGAAATATTGTAATAGTCAAACCCGGAGATAAAATTCCTTTGGATGGAAAAGTAATTAAAGGAAGTTCGTTTGTAGATGAATCAATGATTACAGGCGAGCCGATAGCAAT
>JAGQWH010000300.1 GCA_020437545.1 Ignavibacteriota bacterium | reverse complement strand
TGTCACATCGGAAACAATGTATCCTGTTGCAAAAACATTTGCATCATTATTCACATCAGTAACATCACTCAGATCCACAAAGCCGTTCTGATCAATGTCTCCGCCAAACATTCCCCAGAGATCATATAAACTGCTTACCTGAATCTCATTATTGTTATAAGCCATATTCGGATCGACAAAATCATAATAGGCACTGCCGGCTCCTCTTGTGTATGCTTCACCGCCAGCTCTGCTCCATGTCTCAATACTGTTCCGATGATTTACTCTGATATAATATGTTCCCGAAAGTGCTCTCGAAAAGGTCGGATAAGTTTCACAAATGTCAGAAAGACTTATTGTAGCCGAATCCACAACTATATTCGGAAAATCTGATCTGTGCAGATATATACTTACAGTATCCGGGATTCCGGAATAAGCATTAGGAGTACCTCTGTAAAATCCCTGAGGTGTATTACCAATTCCATATACTGCAGCATCCGGTAATGTCTGAACACATAAGTTATCTATGTATAGATTATTTCCCCAGCCGCTTTTCGCTTTGAGTCTGATCTTATTTGTTCCGACAGGTAACGGATATATTTTCGGAGCCCATTCTGAACTTCCCGGAGTAAATGCACTTGCATTAGAAGGTGCAGTATTTAACTCACCTGTCCCGTCAGCTCTGCCTATCAAAGTTGCAAGTATAGTATAAGATCCACCTGAATTATCTGAAGCTTCTACCAGTAATGTATCCGGTCCGAAGTCCGGATTTGTATATGGTGCATAAGCTTCATCAAAGGTCAGATATGTACCGGCAACTGATGCATCAAAATCATCCGATACTATGGATTGATTTTCATTATTGGAAGCATTGTAGAAATCAAATTTGGCGGATCCTGAACCTATTCCGTAAGCTGAAGCATCATTTCTTGACCAGCGGTTTGTTCCTGTAAAATCCAGTGAAAAATTAGTTGGCGGAAAAGTACCGGATGTAAAGTCAGTACAGGGTAATGGTGCCGGTCCACCTGTTATTGTAAAATCCACATTTGAAATGTCAAAGAATACATTACCTACTGCCTGAACTTTTACTCTTGCAGTTGTAGTGTTGATATTTGGAATTGTCACTGACTCTGAACCGTCATTAGGAGTATTTGCAGCTAATGTCGTTGGGAAAGTTATACCTCCGTCAGTTGATAATAAAATATTTACATTAGCACAATTTACGGGAGCTGCATTAGTACTTGCCACATTCCATCCCACCGTCTGTGTACCTGCTGCCCATGTTACAGCTGTATTTGGTGAACCTATTACGAACGGACCAGCAGCGCTGCTTACGTTGAATGCAATTGTATTAAAATTTATTCCGCCGCCACCTGCGCTGTTGTCTCTTACAGTTAAACGGAATGTTAAATTTCTGGTATAGGTTGGTAAGATCTCACCAATTGTAGAAGTATTATTTAATAGATCACTCAGCTTTGGAAAAGTTCTTGTCGGTGAGGTAACCGGAGAGAATGATCTGAATATAGGAGCATTGCCAACAGGAGCTGTCGGCGCACCTGCGGCACCAAGATCAAATTCTTCCCAGCAGTAAGTTAAAGAACCCGGAGTTTCAACATCTGTTGCAGATCCTGTTAACTCAAACGGTGTGCTGATCGGGATTGTAAATCCACCTGTCGGAACAGTAACAGTAGGAGGTGTATTTCCTGTGTTAGTTATCACAGGACAGTTATTTCCCGTACCTGTCTGAGTAAAAGCAGTTATTTCACTTACATTTCCCGAATGAAAATAATCATCACTATTTGACTGAAGATTCTGCGGACTGCAAATCCCTGCATAACCCATAATTGTACTTGCACTTCCCGGCTCCCATGCAGTTGAACTGTTTCTGTTTCCGCCAGAGCAGCTTCCTGAATTTCCGTTGAATGAATGGTTTCCCCTGAACTGATGTCCCATTTCATGAGCTACATAATCAATATAAAACGGATCACCGATAGGAGAAGGAAGACCTGTCACACCTCTTGCTTTTGTAGAAGATGAACAAATAACTCCAAGACTTGCAACTCCGCCACCGCCTGTACTGAACACATGCCCGAAATCATAATTTGCAGAACCAATGACTGCTGTAATGTTTGTCTGATTTTGACCAAGCATTGTACTGCCACTGCTGTTTGTATAAGGATCGGTTGCAGCGTTTGTATAAACAAGCAAACTGTTGTTTGCAATCAGAGTCATTCTAACTGAGAACTCTCGCTCATAGACTCCATTCACTCTGTTAACTGCAACAACTATAGCTGCCTGTCCGGCTGCAACAGTTCCGCCAAACACAGCAGTATATTCTCCTGTAGCAGCGCATGCAAGACGATAAGTCCTTAACTGCTGACCGGTAAGGTCTGAATTATAATTGCTTATGAAATCCGTATTTTCAATAACTTCATCTACAAGACATTCAAAAGGCTGTGTGCTGATATAATCAGATTTGAAATAACTTATATAATTTTCTGTATTATCCATGTTTACCGGATCAATAAAATAATCTCCGTTTGGTGT
>JAGQWH010000002.1 GCA_020437545.1 Ignavibacteriota bacterium | reverse complement strand
TGCGCGAGACTGTCAGATGCGGACTTCAATCCTTCTGCGATCTTTTCGGATGACTGCCCGAAGAATCCTTCTTCAGGATGCCAGTGAGTCTTTACATCCACTGACCAAAGATTTTTTTTATCGTCTGACATTTTTTAATGATTTAATTTTAAATGAATATATTGAAACATTTTATCTGTCAAGGAGAAATTTAAACATCTTCGCACGTCACCGCTGCGCAGGCGTATTCCTCGGTATGAGAGATACTGATCTCATATTTGTAATTTGAGAATTCGTTTTCCTTCAGATGCACTATATATGGTTTGCCTTTTTCGTTGTTTAATATTTCTATGTCTTTCCAGCTGAATTCCTTTCCAACGCCCGTACCTATGGATTTTGAATAAGCCTCTTTTGAAGCGAATCTGCCGGCGAAGTGATGTTCGGGTTTGGAGAATTTCCTGCAGTATGCGATTTCATTTTCAGTGAGTATCCTCTGAAAGAACCTGTCTCCGTAATCTTCCATGAGTTTTCTTATTCTGCTAATCTCTATAATATCAATTCCAACGCCTTTGACCATTTATTCTTTTTAATTATTATCCGGATTATTTTCTTTTTTAACAATATCAATGAGTTCAGTAATAGAATTTATGTCATAATCACTTTCAGGATTCTGCGTATCGAATGTGTCCCCGTATCTTGCAAAAACGGTTTTCATACCTACGGCTTTCGCGCCGACCATATCTCTTTCAGCCCAGTCTCCTATCATCAGGCATTCTTCAGCTTTTAAATCCAGTTCTTTTAGAGCAAGATTAAACGGAATGGGAGAAGGTTTTCTTTCACGGGTTTCATCGTAAGTGATCACTACATCAAACAGATGGTGAAAATTCAGATAGGACAATCTCAGCCAGGCTTCCTTCGACGGAGCGTCTGAAACTACCGCAAGCTTCAAACCCATTTTTATCAGTTCGATCAGAGTAGGAAATACACCGGGATAAGGTTTCAGAGCGGCTTCACGAGCTGTCCTGTATGCTACAATTCCGGCTGAAATTATTTTATAATCAACTTTCCCTAAAAGCTCGGTATGCATCTTATCAAATACCTGCTGGTATTCTATACCTTCAGATTCGTATATTTTATTTATGAACTCTTTGGTCTCGTCAAATGAATACTTCCATCCCGCGTCTATCATTGCCGGAATGGCTGCATCTATTGCCGCTCTTTTCAGAAGCATGAAATCTACAAGCGTGTTATCAAGATCGAATATTATTGCTTTTATCAAGAAGTTAAAAGTTAAAAGTTAAAAGTTGAAAGTTAAAAGTTAAAAGTTGAAAGTTGAAAGTTAAAAGTTAAAAGTTAAAAGTTAAAAGTTTTTAATTCATAACTCATAATTCAAAGTTAATTAATCATAGTTCAGTTACTGCAATTCTTACATATCCCAAAGAATTCCAGAGAATGCGTTATTTCACTGTAACCCTTTTTAGAAAGCAGTTTTTCAAGATCATCCAGTATACAGGTTTCAACATTTTCGACACTCTTGCATTTCCTGCAGACTATATGATGATGATGGTGTCTGTCATATACCAGTTCATATCTTTTAAACTCATCTTTAAAATCTATCTCATTTACTATCTTTATTTCTGAAAATAAATTTAAAGTCCTGTAAACAGTTGCAAGATCGATCTTATCTTTAGAAAGCTTACTATGTATCTCAGCAATTGTTAATGGTTTATGATTTGATTTTAGGATCTTCAGTATTTTTATTCTCGGAGAGGTGACTCTCTGGGAACGCGAATTCAGTATGATCCTGAATTCTTCTTTTTCAAAATCAATCTTATCCTTTTCCAAATCAATCTTTTCTGTTTTATTTATTTCCTGCATAATCGTAAAATCCTTTTCCCGTTTTTCTGCCGAGCAGCCCTGCATCCACCATTTTTTTCTGAACAAAACTCGGTCTGTATTTCGGATCATTAAAGAATGCTTCATAAACGGATTTTGTAACCGAAAAATTTATATCGATCCCTATGAGATCCATTAATTCAAAAGGTCCCATGGCAAAACCGCCGCATTCTTTCATTACTTTATCAATATCTTTTGCTTCAGCCGTACCGTCGCTCAGGATTTTCAGTGCTTCTCCGTAAAATGGTCTTGCGATCCTGTTGACAATAAACGCAGGTGTGTCTTTTGCAGTTACAGGTGTTTTCCCTATAAGTTCAGAGATCTCTTTCAGAGTTTTAATCGTTTCATCTGAAGTAAAATTACCCTTCACAATTTCAACCAGTTTCATGATATTCGCAGGATTAAAGAAATGCATTCCTGCAACTCTTTCCGGATTTTGCTTTACGAATGTGGAAATTGTTGTAACTGACAAGGAAGATGTGTTTGTAGTTAAAATTGCATCCGGACTGCATAAAGCATCAAGCCGTGAGAACAGATCCTTTTTAAGTTCAATATCTTCAAGCGCAGCTTCAATGATAAGATCACAGTTTTTTAAGTCATTAAACTCTGAAGTATAAACTAAATTTTCTGAAATAGTCCTGAATTTTTCATCAGTTAATTTTTTCTTTTCAACTGATTTAGCAAGTTGTTTATCAATCGAGATCTTTGATTTTTCAATAACTTCGTCATTGATATCAAACAGGATAGTTCTGTAATTTCCTGCCGTACAGATAGCAATCCCTCTTCCCATCGTACCGGAACCTGCAACTCCGACTGTCTTTATATTTTCTGTTTTCATATACAAATATATGGCTTATGATTTATTATTAATATGCTTTTTGATCTTATCAATTTTTTTCAATTGTTCAAGAGCTTCACTGACCAAGAAAAACGAACCGGTAATTAGTATAAGATCTTTTTTGTCAGCTCGTCCGACCGCATATTCCAATGATTCAAAAACATCTTTTTTAATTTTGAATTTTTTCTTGTTTCTGCTGACGGTAGAATAAAGTTCTTCAGTTGTAGCCGCTCTGCTGTACTGGGTTTTTGTCAATATTATTTCTGCATCCAGCTTTCCAATTTCACTGATACACTCTTTGTAATGTTTATCTTTCATCATGCTGAATATGATAAACAGTTTATTATACCTGTAATATTTCAGATTACCTTTGATATTCATTATGCCCTGATGATTGTGCGAAATGTCAGAAATGATCTTAGGTGATTCATAGATCTTCTCAAACCTTCCTTTTAATCCGGAATTATTCTTTATGTTCTGTAGTCCATTGAAGAATGCAGTTTTACTGATTTTCAGATTCCGGGACTTTCCGAAAATTGACAAGGCTTTAGCAGCAACAGATATATTTTTTAATTGATAATCACCCGGTACCGGGAAGAAATATTTTTTCTTAAAACCTTCTTCAGTAAAAAAAAATCCTTTTTCATTTCTGCATAATATACTGAATCCTATTCCGTTACGGACAATAGTGATTTCCGAGTTTCTTTTATCTGCAATTACTTTAAGAATTTTCTCGGATTTAAGTGGAATATGTCCAACGACTACCGGTGTGTTATTTTTAATTATCCCTCCTTTTTCCGTAGTGATCTTTTCAACTGTTTTACCAAGCATATCGGTATGATCTATGGAAATTGCGGTTATGACGGAAACTACGGGATTGATAATATTTGTAGAATCAAGTCGTCCTCCCAGACCGGTCTCTATTACTGCCACATCAACTTTCATATATCTGAAATAATCAAATGCAATTGCCGTAGTTACTTCAAAAAAACTCGGACCGGTTTTTTGTATCTCAGGGTATAATTTATTAACAGATTTTATAATAAATTCCTTTGAAATAAATTTGCCGTTGACAAGTATCCTTTCTCTGAAATCAGTAATATGAGGAGAAGTATAAAGACCGCTATTGCAGCCTGATTCGATCAATACTGAATTTATGACAGAGGAGACAGATCCTTTACCGTTTGTGCCTGCAATATGAATAGTTGGATATTTATCCTGGGGATTTCCTAGATAATTAAGAAGTGATGTAATGTTTTTCAGATCATATTTAATTCCGGCTCGTTCCAGATTAAACAGATATGAGATACATTCATTGTAATTTTTAAATTTATTCAGAGGCAAAGATAATAATTATAATTAAAGCTTTTTCATCAGGCTAACCATTTCAAGAACGGTTAAAGCAGCTTCATAACCTTTGTTATTGTCTTCGTCAGGCGGCATTAAACTTCTTTCATATGCCTGCTGGGGTGTATAACAGGTAAGTACGCAAAATCCATGAGGCATTTCATATTCAAATGAAATAGTATTTAAATTAATTGAAACACTTTCACAAATATATTCAAAATGCGCTGTCTCTCCTTTAATGACACATCCGATCGTGATCACTCCGTCATATTTTTTCTTACCTGAATTTATTCTGCAGATCTTTTTAAATACAGCCGGTATTTCAAATGCTCCCGGAACATAAAAAATATCTATATCTTCTTCTTCAACATTATTATTTTTCAGTGCGGTTAATGCTCCTTCAAGCAAGTTTCCCGTAATGGGTTCATTAAACCTGCTGATAATTATTGCGATCTTAAGATCTTCATTATTCAATTCACCGTGAAATTTATTTGCCATATTTTAAATAAATAATCTTCTTTTCATATTTATAATTTCATCCATTGAAATACAGTAATTCCCAAAGTTCCTGCCGTCATTTTTAACTCCTCCGTGATAATCCGAACCACCGCTTGTAAGAAGAAAATGCTCAGCTGCCATTTTGGAAAAATATTCAATATCACTCTTGGAATGAGACGGATGAATGATCTCAATACCGTCGAGACCTTCCTGAATCAGACTGATCAGAAGCTCATCTCTTATAAGTCTACCCGGATGAGCTATAAATGATAATCCTCCCATTTCAGAAATAATCTTAATGACTTCTGAAGATTTTGGATTTGGTTTTTTTACAAATGCAGGTTTTCCATCCCCTATATATTTAATGAAAGCATCATAATATGATTTTACAAAACCTTCTTCATTTAGCTCCATTGCTATATGAGGTCTTCCTATAGATGTCATTTCACCTGCTTTTACCTTAATATCATTGAAATTGATAGTGCTTCCCATCTCATTCAGCTTTCTAACAATCTTTTCATTCCTGTTAATTCTCAGATTTCTAGAAGCTGTTAAAAACTCAAGTAATCTCTTGTCTTTATAGTCAATAAAATATCCCAGAATGTGAACTTCCTGCTCATCAAGATCTGCACTGATCTCTACTCCCGGTATAACCTGGATCCCGTTCTGATTTCCGTATTCAATAGCTTCTTCAAGAGCATTTACATTGTCATGATCAGTAATGCTGATAACTGAAATTCCGTATTTTTTAGACAGGTCTATTAGCTGAGCCGGTGTTAATTTTCCATCGGAATAATTTGTATGGAGATGCAGGTCAGCTTTTACTGATTTCATTAAAGATCCTTGTCTGATTGAATTTCTTTAAGTTAAAATTTTACTGCTCCTATAAAAAGGCTAAAGTGATATTTTACATTTTATTTTATTATCCTTATCTCATTCAAAAAACGAACTTAATCCATCTGTCTTCTTAAAAATGCAGGTTTAGAATAATCGTCATATTCTGAATTTTCCAGATTCTCAAAACCATCGGGTTCATCAAAATCATCCACAACTTTTTTCTTATTAAGTTCTTCACTCAGATCATCATTCAATTTAACTTCTCTTCTTACATAACCGGGTTTGTCATAAGTTGAAAGTTCCTCATGATTTGGAAGAACGGTTATTTTACCTTTTTTAGATAAATTTGAATGTTGCCTTACAGCATTTGCAGCAATTTCCTGTTCACTGTAATCACTATCAGAAACGGCTGCTGACTGTTTATTAAATCCTGTTGCAATAACAGTGACCATTATTTCTTCAGCCATTTTTGCGTCATCAACAAGTCCAAAGATATATTTAGCATCTTCGCCTGCTGCATTCTGAATTATTTCATTTATTCTTTCGATCTCACCCATAGTTATATTTCCGTTACTGCAGATGTTAGCCAGTACACACTTTGAGCCTTCGATATCTATTTCATCAAGCACAGGGTTTACTAAAGCATCATTAGCAGCTCTTTCAGCTCTGTTTTCTCCGGCTGCAATACCTGTTCCGATCATGGCATCCCCCATATCTTCCATTATGGTTCTTACATCAGCAAAATCTACATTGATCTCACCGGTATCCGTAATGATCTTTGAAATACCTCTTGCGGCATTATATAAAACTCTGTCCGCAAGTTCGAAAGCCCGGTTCTTCGGAAGATCTTTGGATATGATGCTGAGTATATTCTGATTAGGAATAATGATCAGACTGTCAACTTCATTTTTAAGTTTTTCCAGACCTCTGTTTGCCAGTTCCATTCTGGGCTTACCTTCAAATGTAAATGGTTTTGTAACTATGGCGATTACCAAAGCGCCCATGCTTCTTGCAATTCTTGCAACAGCAGGTGCTCCGCCTGTCCCTGTGCCTCCTCCCATTCCTGCCGTTACAAATACCATGTCACTGCCTTCCAGAGCTTCTTCGATTTCATCTCTGCTCTCTTCTACTGCTTTGTAACCAATTTCATCTTTCATTCCTGTACCGAGTCCTTTTGTAATACCTCTTCCGATCTGTATCTTTTTTTCTGCATTATTCATCTGAAGAGCCTGTGTATCCGTATTGACAGCAATGAATTCAACTCCTTCAATCCCTTTATCAAGCATGGAGTTTAAAACATTACCACCACCACCGCCCACTCCGACAACTCTTATCTTTGCTCCGTTGTGAGTGTTATCTGATAATTTAATTGCCATTTTGCATTCCCTTTCTCCGCTTTGCGGAAATTATATTGTTATTTTTAATTTTTAATTTTATACTTTTCAATAATTAATTTTTATGTGATTATTTATTACAATTCATCAAACCATTGTTGTATCTTTTTAAATATCCCTGTTACAGTTAATGATTTTCGTTTATTTGTCTTTTTCATTTCTGATAATTTTGAAATATCATTCATGCTTTTTAATCTGTGCAGTACCAGACCAACACCTGTTGCAAATATCGGACTTTCTACTTCTTTTATAAGTCCGCCCTGCAGTCCAGTAGGAATTCCCAGATTAACTTCCATGCCGAGAATGTCTTCCGCCAGCTCTTTTGTACCTTTAATAAGCGAACCGCCGCCTGTTATAATAACACCGGCATGAAGTTCTTTTGAGATCTGTGAGTTTTGAATTTCTATCGCAGAGAGCTCAAAAATATCCTGCATTCTTGCCTGAATTATTCTTGCGAGTATGCTTTTACTTGTTCTCTTGGGAACTTTACCTTTTATGGATTCAACAATGATCTCATCGTCATTTAATATCTCTGATACCATTGCGTATCCGTATTCCCTCTTTATTCTTTCTGCTTCGGCTTCGGAAATTCCAAGCGCTTCTATGATATCATTTGTCACAAGATTTCCGGCTATTCCAATACCTGCTGTGTATTTTAATACACCCTTTTTAAAAACCGCTATGTCGGAAGTTCCTCCGCCAATATCTATCATTGCAACACCTACTTTTTTTTCTGTTTCATCCAGAACAGAATAAGAAGAAGCTATCGGTTCGAGTACTATATCATCTATATCTATACCACAGCTTGTTACGCATTTCGAAAGATCATCAATAGATGAAACCAAACCTGTAATAATATTCACCTTTGCCTCGAGTTTTATACCAAACATTCCTACAGGATTATCAAAGATCCCGTCCTTTCCGTCAATTATATATTCCTGAGGTATTACATCTATTATTGTTGTGTCGCTCGGCATTTTCATTATCTTTGCCTGTTCGATAAGTCTTATAATATCATCTTCCTGTATTATCCTGTCAGAATTATTTATACCTATTATACTGCTTGACTGAATACATCTTATGTAATGCCCTGCTATACCAACTGAAACGGAATTTATATTGACACCGGAATTCAATTCGGCTTCTTCTATTGCCAGTCTTATGCTGTCTGACGTCTTATTCGGATTTACAACTATCCCTCTGTGAAGACCAAAAGAGGGAGCTTTTCCGATACCCAGTATATCAATATTATTCTCATCTTTCATTCTTGCCACTATCACGCAGATCTTTGTAGTACCTACATCCAGACCGACAATTATCTCATCATCATTGAATTCAGAATTGATCTTTTTCTTCTTCTTGGCCATAATTAATTATTTGAGTTTAGTATAACTTTATTTTCATATCTGAGATCCACATATTTTATATCTTTCTTAAGATGATTATCAAGTGACTGTTTCAGATAACTCTCAAACACCTCTATTCTGTTTATGATAAGATCCTGATATTCAGAATTGGAAATACTTTCATTTATTTTTCTTGGAAAATAAAACGGACTCGAATCTTCAGACATATAAACTATTACTTTATCAGAATCCGCCATGTTTACTTCTGATATATAATTGTAAGTTGCTTTGCTGGTTTTGTAAGTATTTAAGATCAAAAAAAGTGCAAGTCTGAGATCTTCCTTATTATATTTTTTCATTGGATCAGGTGTTATCTCTGTTCTGATACCGCTTATTACCGGCAGGTCATACATTTTTACCGAATTTTTAAAAGGGAAAATTTCAAGTTCATCATCTACCAGCATAATTTCATTTTCACCGTTTACTATGGCTACGGGTCTTCTTTCAATAATTTCAATTTTTAATTCCGAAGGTTGCTCAAGACTGACAAATACTTTTTTTACTTCCTTGTGATTTGAAATCCTGTTTCTGATCAGATCAATGTTAACCTCTTCAGTAATTGCTGACGAATCGTTTAATCTTGCTGCACTAAGTATTTCATCTCTGCTGATAGTATAGTTACCGGATATGGAAATCTTGTTAATTTCAGTCTCACTTCTCCAATTCAGGGATAAGATTACTATCAGAGCAATAAAAATCACAGTTAATATTAAAATAACTTTTCCGCTTTTCATAATGGCACTTTGATATTGGATTTTTCTTTTATCCGCTTTACATACTTACTGCAAATTTCCGTTATATCTCCTGCTCCCATAAAAATAATCACATCCCCTTTTTCTACAATTTCTTCAAGCTTTTCTGAGATCATATTTTCATTTTCAAAATAAAATCCGGTATCCGTTCCCTTTGAACCTGCTTTGTGTTTTAGATATTCATTCAGAATTAACCCGCTGGTGACTCCTTCTATCTCAGTTTCCCGTGCAGGATAAATGTTTGTCAGAATCAAAAAATCAGTCTCCTCAAATGATTTGCCGAATTCTTTATAAAAATCTCTTGTCCTCGAATATAAATGAGGCTGAAACACAGTTATTATCCTCGAGGGATATTGCTTCTTTATGGCATTAAGCGTTGCCATGACTTCCGACGGGTGATGCGCATAATCATCGTATATTCTGATTCCATTATCAAACTTTAATTCGAGTCTTCTCTTTACACCGAAAAATGTTTTCATGGATTGATTAAACTTCTCACAGTTAATACCAAATTCTTTTGACACAAGATAAGCTGCTGTTGAGTTTAAGACATTATGATCTCCCGGTACTTTTATCCTGAGGTCATCTCTGTTGATCTTAAAACTTATTCCCCTTTGACCGTATCCTGTCTCTTTAATGACAGTATCATTCTCATCTCCGAATCCATAAAAATTTACATTAGAAATATCTTTCAACGTGTCCCGTACATTTGCATCATCCCCGCATGCAATAATATTAACATTTTCCTTGCTGCATTCTATGAATTTTACAAAACAGTTTTTTATATCGTCTAGATCTTCATATATATCAAGATGATCCTCTTCTATGCTTGTAATCACAATTATATCCGATTTGAGTTGCAAAAAACTTCTGTCATATTCATCTGCTTCGACTACCGCAATGTTGCTGTCACCGATTCTGGATGAACCTCCGTCAAGAAAATCATTTAATCCCCCGACAAATACCGTAGGATCAATTCCGTTCTCAATAAGTATTTTAGATATCATAGCGGTCGTAGTAGTTTTTCCGTGAGTACCGCTTACAGAAATCAGATATTTATCATTTACTATGCTTCCGAGCGCTACCGCTCTTTTTATAATTTTTTTATTTAGCTTCTGTGCTTTTATAAATTCAGGGTTGTCTTCTTTTACTGCTGCTGAATAGATTACAAGTTCAGTATCGTCAGGTAAATAATCAGCATTATGACCTTCAAAACAATGTATCCCGAGGTTTTCAAGTCTTCCCGTAATAAGACTCATTGTCATGTCACTACCTGTTACCTCATAATCTTTTCGAACGAGATATTCCGCAATTCCGCTCATGCCTATTCCGCCTATTCCGATCAGATGAACTTTCTTAATGCCTTCGAATATATTTTTCATTTGTTTTTTTTAGTTTCAATATTTTTAGAAATAATACTGAATTCATTTGCTAACTCCACTTCATCCTGATAATCATTTAATCTTATCTTAAATAATCTCTTCCTTCCCGTGAGTCTTAATTTTACATACCTTACATCGCTTCTGTCTTTTCTGCTTCTTCTCTTTTCTCTTGAAAATCTGATGGCAAGAATCTCTGTGATCTTAACATCCCTCTGACCAAATCTGTTTTTGAAAATAATCTTATCCTCACCGATAATTATCTCTCTTGCACGAATTGTATTTGCCAATAGCATCGTTAGAAAGAAAATTATAAATATTGCAATTATATAGATTATAGGATCTTTTACGACTACTTCAAAACTTGCATGAAAGAATCTCCCTTTTATTAATATATAAATGATAAGCGTAACAAAATAAATAATGAGCGACTTATAATAAAAATCCAGTTTATATTTATATATTCTTTCTTTCAAAAATTTATTTTTAATTTTTCTTTTTAATTAATTTCATCACTTCTCCTGCTATTTTAAATGCAGCCTCAGGATCAGCCAGCTTTCCTGCGTTTTCTTTTATACTATCGGCTAAATCATCATCATTTAATATCTTAATTATATTCAACAACAGCTTATCTTTTGCTTCATTCTGTAAAACCACTACTGCACCTCCTCTTTTTTCTATACTTCTTGCATTTAGTTCCTGATGATTCTCTGCTGAAGTAGGTAATGGTATCAGTATCGCAACTGATTTCATAAAAGCAATTTCCATTATACTCGTGATCCCTGCTCTGCAGATAAGTATATCAGCAGATGAATATGCTTTATCAATATTGTCAATGAACTCAAGTATCTTTATCTTGTCAGCCGACTCCCGGTATTTAACACTGTACTTTTCAAAATCGCTCTTACCGGTTTGCCATATTACATTTACATTAATTCTGTATAACTCTTCGAGTACCCTGTCAATATTCTCATTTATTCCCCTGGCACCCTGACTTCCACCGAATATAAAGATCGTCTTATTTTTACCGTCCAGTCCGAAAAATTCAGTTGATTCCTTTTTATCTGTTCTGACCAGCGAACTCCGGATAGGATGAGAAATAATGACAATATTATCTTTCCGTTTTAAATATTTTTTCGTCTCTTCAAAGTTGATCACAACTTTATTAGCTTTTCGTGACAAAAACTTTATTGTCTTCCCAGCAAACGAATTTCCTTCCTGTATAAGAGTCGGAATACCTAATAAATTTGCAGTGTAAATTACCGGTCCACAGACAAATCCGCCTGTTCCGACTGCTACATCCGGTGCAAAATTTCTGATAAGTTTTCTGCATCGCATTAATGCCTTCAGAAACTTTACCGGAAGCATCGTATTATTCAGGATCTTCGACCTGTCAATTCCGGAGATATCAATTGTCTCTAATCTGAAATTATTTGAAGGAACGATCTTTTCTTCTATTCTGCCCTTTGCACCTATGAATAAAAACTCTGCTTCCTTATCAATCTTTCTTATCTCTTCAGCTATTGCAATTGCAGGGAATATATGTCCTCCGGAACCTCCGCCTGAAAAAAGATATCTCATTATTCTATCACTAATTCATCCGAGATCTCATCCCTGTGAGATGAAATATTCAGTAGTATTCCGATTGCCAGTGCGGAAAATACTATCGATGTTCCTCCATAACTTACAAATGGAAGCGTAACTCCCGTAGTCGGAATTACTCCGCTTGCAACTGACATATTTATTACTGCATTTAATACAATTAACATCGTGATCCCGAACGCAAGATATTTCCCGAATTCGTCTTTACTTTCTTTTGCTATCTTAAATCCTCTTACTGCTATTATAAAATATAAACTCAGAATTATCAGAGTTCCTATGAATCCGTACTCTTCTCCAATAATAGAAAAAATAAAATCACCGTGTGCTTCAGGTAAAAAGAAATCTCTCTGATTGGAATTACCCGGTCCTATTCCAAGCAATCCTCCGTTTCCAAAACCTATCAATGCCTGTTGCAGCTGATAACTGGTGCTTCCTCCAGAATTATATTCGCTGTATGATGATATCCTGTTCAATATGTAATCCTTTGATAAAACGAACAAAACAGCAAACGGCATTAATGCTGCAAATGTAAACATTATATGCTTTTTCTTAGCTTCTGATAAAAAAAGTAATGACATACTTGTCATGAATATTATCGATGCTATTGAAAAATTTGGCTGGATCAATATTAATCCGCTGATAACAAGTATATAAAATAATACCGGAAGATATCCCCTGTACAGAAGATCCATATAATCTTTTTTCTTTGTCAATAAAAACGCTACATAGATAATTATTGCATATCTTGCAAACTCAGAAGGCTGAAAACTTAACGGTCCCAGATTTATCCATCTGCTTGCGCCTTTAATCGGTCCCCTACCGCTGAACAAAGTGAATATCAGTAAAACAATTGCAAGCCAGATCATTGGCTTTGCTATTCCTTTAAGATTAATATAATCGATCCTTGCAACCGCAAATATTATTACTATTGATATTATGATCTTTACTGCATGCTGCTTGATCAGATAATTGCTGTCCTGAAATTTTTCAAGAGCAAATGTAGAGCTAGCACTGTAAACCACTCCAATACTGAAAAGCATAAGCATCAGCACGGGTATCAGGATCCAGATATCTATTTTGTTGCGGTTTGACAAATTGTTTATTTATAGTATTTATATTCCGTTTTTTCTTTAGAAATTTTTTTTAGTTATTTATGGGAATCTTTTCCGACCGGAGAATTAGAGAAACCGTTTAAACGGTTTCCGGCTTCGAGTAAGCAATTCTTCATTTCAGCAATCCTACCAGTCTCTTAAACTCTCTCCCCCTGTGTTCATAGCTGTCAAACATGTCAAAACTTTTACATGCCGGCGAAAGCAGAACTGTATCACCGCTTTCCGATATATCATATGCTTTGGTTACTGCCTCTTCAAATGAACCCGCAACTACAGTTTTAACTTTATCTTTAAAAAACCCGGAGATCTTATCCTTACTCTCTCCTACTGCGATTATCGTTTTTACTTTTTCTTTGATCAGATTCTCAATAGTACTGTAATCATTTCCCTTCTCTCTTCCTCCTAATATCAAAATCAGATCACCACTGAAAGACTCAAGCGCTACCTGCAATGACTCTACATTTGTAGCTTTTGAATCATTATAATAATTTACTCCGTTCAGCTCTCTTATAAATTCTATCCTGTGTTCAACACCTTTGAATTTCATAAGAGTCTCTTTTATGATCTCTTTCTTTATGTCAAAAGATCTTGCAGAGATCACCGCCGCAAGTGAATTATAAAGGTTGTGATTACCTCTTATATTTATTTCCCGTGTTTCCATTATTGTTTCTTCAATTCCTTTTGTTTTGTCAAAATAAATTATTGAATCTTCTTTTTTAAAACTTCCCCGTTCAACTTCTTTATCAATCAAATTTTCCTTAATACTGAAATATGCTCTTTTTACATCCGGGTTTATTTCTGAGTTCATTAAAGTTTTATCATCAAAGTTTATAATAACTAGATCGTTTTCATCCTGATTTTTTGTAATCATAAGTTTTGCATCAAGATAATCCTCAAAACTTCCGTGCCAGTCAATGTGATCATTTGTAATGTTAAGCAGTACAGACACTTTTGGTTTGAATTCTTCAGTATCAAAAAGCTGAAAACTGCTTGCTTCAAGTATTACAACGGATTCATCCGTTGTCTTGTCTGCGATCTCAGAAAAAGCCAGACCTACATTACCGCAGACCTTTGCATCAAATCCCGCATTTTTGAATATCTCTCCGGTCAGTATTGTAGTAGTCGTTTTACCGTTCGTACCGGTAATTGCTATCACCGGACAATTACATACATCAAAAGCTATTTCAATTTCAGAATAAATATCCTTTCCTGATTCTACTGCCTTCATGATAATTTCGCTGTCCGGAAAGATCCCGGGACTCTTGATGAAAATATCATTTTCAAAAACTCTGTCTGTATGTCCGCCGAGCTCAAATTCAATCCCTTCCTTTTTCATTAATTCTTCATCAAAAAATTTCAGGGAATCTTTCGCACTGCCGTCACTCAGAAATACCTTAGCTCCTCTTTTTTTTAAGAGTCTTGCAACTGCAATTCCGCTTCTTCCTGCACCGAGTATTGTAAAAGAACTATTACCGTAATTGATCATCTTAGCTTTTTAAAAGAGTTTTTATCTGATTTTTAATGATGCTAATGTAATGATCGCAAGTATTATTGCTACTATATAAAACCTGACCACTATCTTGGGTTCGGGTATACCTTTCATTTCAAAATGATGGTGGATCGGCGCCATTTTAAAGATCCTCTTCCCTTCCCCGAATCTCTTTCTTGTATATTTGAAATAATATCTCTGAACGATCACTGACAATGCTTCCACAAAAAATATTCCGCCAAGTACAGGAAGCATGAATTCCTTTTTAACAAGCACACACAATGTTCCGATTGCTCCGCCTAAAGCAAGTGAACCTGTATCTCCCATGAATACCTGTGCAGGATAAAAATTGTACCATAAAAATCCTAATGCAGCTCCGACCAAAGCCGAACAATAAATAGCCAGTTCGCCATTTCCTCTTAAATAAATAATGTTTAAATATTTAGAGGTCTCAATGTTTCCTGAAACATAAGCAATGATTCCTAATGTAAGTGCAACAACTCCAACCGTTCCCACTGCTAATCCATCGAGTCCGTCAGTAAAATTAACGGCATTCGATGTAGCAGTAATTATAAAAACCACTATGGGTATGTAAAAGATCGAAAAATCAAACTCAACCCCTTTTAAAAAAGGTATTGTCGTGATCGAATGAATACCTTCAAACTGAGGTAAAAAATATATTGCACAGCCTACTATCAGTCCAACCGTCAATTGCCCGAGAAGCTTATATCTTTCGGCAAGACCTTTTTTGTACTTTTTTACCACTTTCAGATAATCATCTGTAAATCCGACTGCACCAAGAGCTATTGTTACAAATAATATTATGATCACATAAATATTTCCCAGATCTCCCCAAAGCAATACCGGAATGAGCACGGAAAATAAAATTATAAACCCGCCCATTGTAGGTGTACCTGCTTTGGACCAGTGAAACTGCGGTCCGTCTTCCTTTCTTGCTTCCCCTATTTGCTTTCTTTGCAGAATTTTTATGATCTTCGGACCGAGTATAAAACTAATCAGTAATGCCGTAATTGCAGCAAGTGCAGATCTGAATGTAATGAATTTAAAAATATCAAATCCCGGCGGATTAAAATTAGAATTTATGTATTCTGCAAGTTTATATAGCATGTATTATTTTTTAATGATTTCATTTACAACTTCTTCCATCTTCATGCCTCTCGAACCTTTAACATAGATCACATCGTCTTTTTTAATATTTCTCTTTAATACCTCTATAAGATCTTCCTTATTTTCAAAATATAAATTGTTTCTTATTTCAGCAGCTCCTCTAAAAGTATGTTTGCTCTCTTTCCCGTAAGTAAATAAATTTTTCAATCCCACTTTGACCGCAAATTTCCCGATATCTAAATGCTCCTTTCCCGAAACTTTGCCAAGCTCAAGCATATCCGACAATACCGCATATTTATTTCCTTTGGATCTGTATTCCATCATTGTCTCAATTCCCATTTTTACTGATTCAGGATTGCTGTTATATGCATCATTTATAATTGTCATGCCATTTTTCTTTATTACTTCCATTCTTTTTGAAGATGCCGGTTTAAAATTCCGCAGAGCTTTCTTTATCATAGCAGGACTTACTTTAAAATATATCCCTGCTGCAGCTGCCGCTAAACCGTTGTATACCGAGTGCTTGCCGAATGTGGATATAAGCGTTTTGAATTTTTTATCTTTACCATTTTCACTAAAGGATACTTCAATCGCGGGTTCAAAATTGTTACTAAAACCTGCAAATCTTCCTTTGACATCCGTGTTAAATTTGTAAGAGTAAGAAAATTTCTTTTCATTTTTTATACCTCCTGAGTATTTTTTTATGAATTTGTCGTCATAGTTTAAAAACATTATCCCGTCTTCTTTTTTCTTTAAATAATCATAAAGCTCAAACTCTGCTTTTGCCACACCTTCAACGGTCCTGAAAAATTCAAGATGTTCCTTTCCAATATTTGTTATCATCCCGTATTCCGGTTCGGCTATTTCACATAAATATTTTATCTCACCAAAGTGATTGCATCCGACTTCCAGCACACACATTTCATGGCTCCTCTTCAATTTTAAAAGAGATAAAGGTAATCCAATGTGATTGTTGAAATTTCCTTCGGATTTTAAGATCTTATACTTCTGAGAAAGAACTGCTGCAACAAGATCTTTGGTCGTTGTCTTACCATTGCTTCCGCCAATGCAAAGTACAGGTATATTAAAATTACTCTTATGTAACTTTGCAAACTCACCTAAGGCTGCAGTAGTATCTCTGACAGTTAAAAAATTCTTACCTCTGAATTTATTCCCATTCTTCCTGTACCAGTTATCATTTACTACTGCCGTGCTTACACCTTTATTAAATACGTCTTTCAGATATATATGTCCGTCGGTATTCTCACCTTTGATCGCAAAAAATATTTCGTTTTTCTTTACTGATCTTGAATCTATTGCAACTCCGTTGTAATTTTTTATAGCCGATTTCAGAATATTAATTTCTGAAATATGTCTGACCCGGATAAGATCTTTTGTACTCAGCATAATTTATTTTGCATTAACTGAATATTTCTTCACCATTTCTTTATCATCAAAATGACTTCTCACCCCGTTCACTTCCTGATAAGTTTCATGTCCCTTGCCGCAAATAAGCACTATGTCACCTTCTTTTGATATCTCAATTCCTTTTTTTATTGCTTCTTCCCTGTTGACTTCAATATCATAAGCTTTATCACTTTTAATTCCTGTTATGATCTCCTTTATAATTTCCATCGGCTCTTCGGATCTCGGATTATCAGAAGTTATAATTACATGATCTGAAAGTTCCGTAGCATATCCGCCCATGACTGGTCTCTTTGTCTTGTCCCTGTTTCCGCCGCAGCCAAACACTGTTATAACTCTTGCATTTTTCTTCTCTTCATTCACAATTTCTCTTGAAGTCTCGATTGCTTTCTTCAATGAATCTGAAGTGTGTGAATAATCTATAACTGCAACTGCTCCGTTAGGAAGCATGATCCTGTTGTATCTTCCGTCAACTTCCTTAAAACTCATTAAAGATTTTTGTATCTGCTCCATATCTATATCATATCTCAATGCAGTTGATACTGATGCTAGTATATTGTATATATTAAATCTTCCCGCAAGATTTGATCTAAGCCTGTATGTCTTACCATTCCATTTTACATCAAACTCCAGACCGCTTAAGCTTAACTTTTCATTGAATGACCGAAGATCACTTTCAGTATTTACCGAATAATAAAATTTTCCTGCCCTGGTATCGTTAAGTATTTTTCTGCCGTATTCATCATCTGAATTTGAGATAGCGGATTTATCATTACCCAGTCCATCAAATAATATTTTTTTTGCTTCAAAATAATTTTCCATGTTTGCATGAAAATCCAGATGCTCGCTTGTAAGATTCGTAAAAACCCCGGTATCGAATTTTAAACCGTAAACTCTGTCCATCACTAGCGCTATAGAAGAAACTTCCATAACGCAAAAATCCATTCCTGATCTTACCATCTCATCAAGCATAATGTTCATCTCAACAGAATCAGGAGTAGTCAGTTTTGATTCCGAATTTCTCTCACCTGTCTGATAACCGATAGTTCCGATCAGTCCGCTTTTATAACCGGCTTTCTCAAAAAGATACCTCGTCAGATAAGCAGTTGTTGTCTTTCCGTTAGTACCTGTGATCCCGACCAGTTTTAATCTGGAGGAAGGGTCATTGTAAAATATTCCGCTTACAGTCGCCATAAGCTTTCTGATGCTGCTGACTTTTATTACAGGTGTTTCAAAGTTGAATTTATTTTCAGAGTCAGTAAAAATCAATCCTGCTCCGGAATCAACGGCATCTTTTATATAAGAACTTCCGTCTTCCTTAAATCCTTTTATTGCAAAAAATATATTTCCTTTGTTCACTTTGCGTGAGTCATAATTAATACCGGTCACTTTAAAATCGCTCAGATTTATCAAATCGAAATTTAAATTATAATTTTTCAATTCATCTCTGTATATTATTTCTGATATCATCATCTTTAAAAAAAAATAAAACTTATGCTAATTGTTTTGACAGTAAATAATTATTTTCGATTTTGGAAGCAACTTAGTCCCCGGTTTCGGAGACTGATCAATTATCTTTCCGCTTCCGTTTATGTCAGCATCAAAACCCGCTGAGATCAGTACATTTATTGCTTTCCTCAAACTTAAATTTGTTATATCAGGTGTGACCAGCAATCTTTCCTCATCCGAACCTCTTTCTTTTACTACAAGTTTGATGCTGAAATTACCATTATCCCTTACAGTCTCATTCGGCATTGGATACTGTGATTCGATATATTTGGAATCACCGGATGTTTCTTTATTTTCAATATCTACCGTTTCAAAACTTAATCCGTTTTCTTTTAATATTTCAATGGCATCTTCATATCGTAGATTCAGTAGATTAGGAATAAAAAGTTTTTTATCTGATGGCTCTGAAAAATTCTTAACTATCCCTGAATTCATTTCTCCTGTATAATTCACATTAACAAAACTCTTACCCGCAATGTCAGATGCTCCGGAGAAATTGATAAGTCTTGTTGTGATCTTCTGAAATACCGGCGCTGCAACCTTTCCACCATAATACTCTCCTGACTGAGGATTATTTATGATCACAGTTATAATTATCTGCGGATCTTCTGCCGGAAAGAATCCTACAAACGACGCATTGTGTGAACTGCTGGAATACTCGCCTTTGATTATCCTTTGAGCTGTTCCGGTCTTACCTGCTACAGTTATCCCTTCTACTTTAGCATCCATTCCGGTTCCTCTTTCTACCACTCCTGTAAAAAGCGATGTCAGAAGCTTTGCAGTATTTTCAGAAACGACCTGCCTTATCATAGTTGGTCTGCCTTCGAAGACATTTATACCCGCAGGTGAGAATTCCCTTTTTATAATATAGGATTTCATCATTTTCCCGTTATTGGCAATAGTTGCATATGCATTTGTCAGCTGCATTGAATTTATAAGCACTTCATATCCAATTGACATGTATGGCAATGATACACCGGAAAAATCCAGCGGTCTTTTCAGTATGCCTTTGTTTTCACCCGGAAGTTCAATTCCGTTGTAAATCCCTATTCCAAAGTCTCTGGCGTATTTATAAAATTTTTCAGGTCCTAGCTTTAATGCGATCTTGCTGAATGCAGCATTGCTCGATTGTTCTATAGCCTGCTGAAATGAAATACTTGAAGTTTTATTATCTTCATTGAATTTTAATCCTTTGACTTCATTTACACTTTCTGTAGCTATTATCGAACTTCTGTCTTCCAGATTTTCCTCTATGGATGCTGCAGCCGTAATTATTTTAAAAGTAGAGCCGGGTTCGAATATATCTGTTATCACAGCATTCTTCATTCCGCTGGTATCGGAAGTTTTAATATTGTTCGGATCAAATGTCGGATAAGAGCTCATGGCAAGTACTTCCCCGGTCTTTACTGATTGCACTATTACCTTTCCTCCTTCAGCATTGAATTTCTTTACTCCATCTGCAAGTTCCTCTTCAGCAAATCTTTGTATGTTTATATCAAGGGTTAAAACTATATTATTTCCGTTTTCAGAATCCTTTCTCGGAAATTCAAGAGACGGTCTGTTATTTCCCCTTCCGTCTCTCTGCATGATCACAAATCCCTCTTTACCTGACAGCTCTTTGTCCATAGATAATTCTATTCCGGACTGACCTTTGTTATCTGCGTTTGTAAAACCAAGAACCTGAGAAGCCAGGCTTCCGTAATTATATATCCTTTTTGGTTCTTTTAAAACTATGATTCCGTTTATATCCATTGTATCAAGACCTTTTGCTTCCTCAATATCCACACCCCTTTCAAGATATACAAAAGAAGTATTCGGAGTTGACAATTTATTCAGATATTCCTGTTTGCTTTTTCCAAATACCGATGCAAATAATTCTGCTACCTTTTCCGGATCATCTGTCATGTTTGGATCGGCAGCAAAAGAATAATCATGCGTATTGGATACAAGCACATTCATATTTCTGTCATAGATCATTCCTCTGTAAGGAGTCAGTGTGATCTTGTTTTCATATTGTTTCCTCGCTGCTATTTTATATTTCTCGGAATCAATGATCTGAATATTAATCAGCTTCAGAAGTATCACAACAAATATTCCTGAAAACAAAAGGAGGAAAATGTTTATTCTTCTCCTCTGTTTTAAATTTCTGTCCGGACTTTTGTATGATTTGAATTCCACTTTACATATCTATTTAATCTCTTGTTTGCTTAAAACTATGTTATTGTTTTCATCTACCGAATTTTCCTGATATGTCAGCTCGAATTTTTCTTTAGCAATGGATCTTATCCTTTCAAAGCTGCTCAGTCTTTCCACTTCACTTCTTAAAAGATCATTTGACTCAACACTCTTCTTGATCTGTTCTTTTAATTCATTATTACCCATTGCCAGCTGATTGACCTCTATTGAATTATTAATGTATATCACAGTTATCACTGCTGTAATAACCAGCATGATGAGAAAATAAAAAATTGAGATCTTTTTACTTTTTTGTCTTTTTGAGTTCATGATTTCATTATTTTTTTTAAATGATTTCAGCAGCTCTCAGCTTTGCACTTCTCGATCTGCTGTTTGTTTTAATTTCAGTATGTGATGGAACTAATGCTTTTTTTGTTATGATCTTTAATTCCGGGATTTTCTCTTCATCTCCATAGGGGCTGTCGGATTTGATATGCTTCGAAGCGCTGTCTCTGAAAAAATTTTTTACTATTCTGTCTTCCAGTGAATGATATGATATAATTACTATTCTTCCTCCTTTTATTACAAATTCAACCGAATCCATTAAAACATTTTCCAGATTCTTTAACTCATTGTTTACTTTTATTCTCAATGCTTGATAAATCTTAGCCAGAAAATCTATCTGATTTTTCTTGTTCAGACTATATTCAGAATTTACAACTTCATTCAGATCAAAAGTTGTCCTGAATTTTTTATTCCTTCTTTTTAATAATATCGCTTTGACAAGCCTTTCAGCATTTCCTATCTCTCCGTATTTTTCAAATATATCCATGAGCTCTTCTTTTGTGTAACTGTTTAAAACTTCTGAAGCCTTTAAATCTTCTTTTTTGAATGCCCTCATGTCAAGATCCGTATCCTTCATAAAACTGAATCCGTCTTCCGCTTCGAGCTGATATGATGAAAGCCCCAGATCAAGTACTATTCCGGTTACCTTTTCAATTCCTGTTTCCTTTAATATGCTCCCAAGTTCACCAAAATTTCCGTTTATAAACTCGATGTTACAATTAAGATCTTTCAGCATATTTTCAGAATATTCAAGAGCATTCAGATCCTTATCTATTGAGATGACTGTTCCGTAACCATTTAACTTTTCACAAATCAGTTTCGTGTATCCGCCGCCGCCTAATGTGCCATCAACAAGTATGTGCTCTTTTATATCTTCATTGATCAGCAGCTCAATGGCTTCATGTGAAAGAACCGGGATGTGAAATGTTTCCGATTGCATATTCCATTAACATTATAATACCGGCGCATTGATTATCTCTGAAACTTTTTCAGCTATTTCTTCATAACTGTTCGGCATCGAATTATCATATTCCTCTTTAATTTCAGGATCCCATATTTCCATCTTATTAAGCTGACCAAGTACCGTTACATCTTTTTTCAGATTTGCAAACTGTACAAGCTGCGGTGGAATTAAAATTCTGTTTTGTGAATCAAGCTCACATTCATTTACAAAATTTAAAAACTGCCTTATAAAAAATCTCTGTTCGGAATTAAATTGATTATATCTGGTGAGTCCTGCCGCTACTTTCTGCCATTCATCCTGTGGATAAACCAAAAGACACTTATCCATTCCGCGTGTCAGAATAAGTTTATTCTCTGCTTCAGGTTTTATATATTTCCTGAATTTTGCAGGTAAAATTATTCTGGACTTTGCATCTAAACTGCAGATTGAGTGTCCTGTAAACATTGGTTGATTTTGGTTGAAAGTTCTTTATAAATAAGTGGAGTTCAGTGATGATATTTTTCGTGATACAAGTAAAAAATTTAATGAAAAATTAATCACCACTTCCCCCCACTTTTCCCCACTTTATATACAAAAATACGCAAAATAATATTAATGTCAAACATTAATTTCAATAAAAGTGGGATTATTTAAACTTTCGGGAGGATTTGGAAAAAATGGGATGGGATTTTGTTATTATATTCCCATGTTAATTTTTTATTAATTCTTAAGTAATGAATATTCTTATATCTGAGGTTACTAATTTATGGTATTCAGTAATTTTCTGAAAAATTGATTAGACTAAAAGCAAAGTGATGATTTGGTTTTGAAGATTAGATTAAGAGGTTTTGTTTATTGCTTTTTTTAAACCAGTATAAATACTTTCACACTTACGGTAAATTTTTTACTTGATCAGCATCATACTCTTCGTTTCTGTATAATAAATACCGGAATTATTATCCGGGATCTCTATCCGGTAAAAATATACTCCTGATGGCATGAACTTTCCCATAAAGTCAACTTCATATTCACCTGCTTCATATCTGCCATTTACAAGATTTTGAACTTCTTTCCCGGTTATGTCAAATGCTGTAAGCTTAACAAATGCGCTTTTCTTTAAACTGAACGGGATGATCGTCCGTGGGTTGAATGGATTGGGATAATTCTGATGTAATGAAAAATCTTCGGGAATTACTGCAGTTTGTTTTACTATGCCTGTGTATATAGTTGTATCGCCGCCTATATTTGTATGAATACCACTTAAAGGATAATACGCCCAACCATTATTTTTATTTACAAAATTTACATAATCGTAACCTCCTATTCTTATACTTGTATCAGGCTGTTGGTAACCCCATGTGATACCCCCGTCTGTAGAAATATTTAACAACCCTCTGTAAGTTGCGCCATATAAAGCGCTAGAGCCAACACTCCATAATGTATCAATATTTAGAACTTTAAAGTGATGACTACTGGAAATAGATATTATTCCTCCTGAAGGTAATGAATATGTCTGCCAGGTTATTCCTCCGTCAGTTGTTTTTTTAAAATTTCCATAAGATTTCCATCCTGTCAGACTATCAATGAAATAAATATCCAAATACGCTCCGCCTGAATTACTTACCCAGTTCGAACCACCATCTGTTGTCTTTTTTAAATAAGTGTCATTAGTCATAAACCCAATTCTGGAATTATACATATATATTTTTTTTGGATTTTGCATAAATTGAAAATACAACCGAACCCAGGTGTTACCGCCATCAGTACTCCGGAATACTCCTCCATCAAAAACATCATCATTCGCAACAAACAATGTGTCTTCATTTATTATACTAATTTCCCTTCCAAGTATTCCTGGTAACTGATTCCAGTTAATTCCTTTATTAGTGGTCTTGTATATTCTTGCTCCGGCAGCAAATCCAATACTATCATTTAAAAATTGAATTTGAGTTAATCTAGAAACCACGCTGTCAACAATGAACCAATTGTTTCCGCTATCTGTAGTTTTTAAAAAATAATTCGGATCAAAAGAAACGGTACCAGTTGCATACCCATTCAAGCTATCTGTAAAGCAAATATCCGAAATTACTCTGCCGTTTAAATTAGGAAAAAACTGCTGCGTCCACCCGCCGGTTCCATGATCCGAAAAGTTGAATGCAATTGTGAAGAGAAGTATCGAAAAGTATAATATTATTGTTGAGAGTTTACTCTTATTCATGGGAAATATTATTTTTTTGCAAAAGTAATAATTAGGGAAACGTATAAAACAATTTTAATAAAATCCATATCTAAAAACATTTTGATTGAGTCTGCTAAGAGTGCATTGCAAGAATTTACCCGCCGCGGCGGATTGGGGAATGCTCTTCTTTTAATTAAAATTTTTAATGAACAGTTATAAGTGCTTTTGCAATTTATTTTTTGAATATTTAAAAAGCAATGCACAGAATTTCAGACATTGGTCCGATAAGATATAAGATGAAAAAAGTTCAACTAAAATTTTTGATATATTAAAAAAGAAATTGATTATTCATTAAAATCATAGAATAATTCATAACTTTCAACTTTCAACTTTCAACTTTCAACTTTTAACTGCTCTTAATACATCGACTTCTCTTCCTTATGAAGTTCTTTCCTTATCCCTTCAAGCAATAACTGTGTGGTCATCTCATTACCGCCCAGTGCAAATGTTTTTATTGCCGCATACTGAACTACATTCACTATCATCGCACCGGTAAGCTCATACTTGTTTGAAATGCTTTCTATCTGTACATCCCCTGATAATTTAAGTTTATCCGGAATGCAGTTCTGCCAGATCCTCAGCCTTTCACGGGCATCAGGTTTCGGGAAATGTATAATGGAATTGAACCTTCTTACAAATGCTTCATCTATGTTGGATTTAAAATTTGATGCGAGTATCAGTAGTCCTGTGAATTCTTCCACCCTCTGCAGCAAGTACGAGACTTCCTGATTTGCATACCTGTCATGCGAACTCTGAACACCCGTCCTCTTTGTGAACAATGCGTCTGCTTCATCAAAGAATAATATCCAGTCCTTGTTCATTGCCTTGTCAAAAACCCTGCTCAGGTTCTTTTCGGTTTCCCCGATATACTTTGATACAACCATCGAAAGATCGATCCTGTAAACCGGTTTACTAAACTCTTTACCGAGAAGTGATGCTGTGAGAGTTTTCCCCGTTCCGGGAGGTCCGAAGAATAATGCTCGGTAACCTTTTCTGATTTTGGGTGAAAGTATCTCATCCGTATAGATCTTGTCACGGTGTGCAAGCCAGTCCTTGATGTCATTAAGCAGGTCCCTTGTGTGCGAATGGATCACAAGATCTTCCCAGTTCATCTTGGTTTCGAGTATACCTGCGGGAAAGTCCTGACTGAACGAGATAGCCGGCATCTCACCCGTAAGTAAATATTCCACCCACTCCGGTGACATTACAATCCGTCCGCTCATTGCCGGCTCGCCTTCCTTAAGCTTTTCGAGAGATAATAGTCCGAGTTTGTGAAACAAATGATCCTGCGTAAAATAATTCATGATCTCTATTCGTTTATCAACGTCACTTCCCGCCAGTATGAACTGTACAGTTTCACCTGTCGGAAGCATGCCTCTCTGATTCGTTCCTTTTACTCCTCCGAATTCCGGAAAGTCTCCTCCCTGCGGAAAATGCTCCTGTATTATCGAACCAAAAAAATTCGGAATGATATGCGGTGCTAAGCTTAAAACCAGTATCAGCTGTTCGGCTCCGGATGTCCCTTGCAGTTCTCTAACATTTCCAATCGAGAACTCTCTCCCGTCAGCTTTTAAATCTGCAGACATGTTTTCATTTTCATCCGTAGAAACGTAATGTTTCAATCTCTGCGAAATTATCTCTTTCAGATAATCCAGATCGCCGGTTATGTCCATGTATTAAAATTGATTAAAAGAAAGCTTAATGTATTTCTGCTATTTGTAATTTTCAATTTGGAATTGTTAAATGTCCATCTTATTAGTCTTTACTTTTTCTGCGGATCTTTTTCTTTGAATATGGATTAGGCTGTCCTCCGCCGAATATGTTCAGGAAAGGCGCTCTTATGGTTCCCGGAATATCCTGTAAGTCAAAACTGAAAACTGTTGGGCTGATTATGATAGAAGATATGTCAGCATCTCTCTCAAATATCTCCGAAGCCGAAGGAAAATCATGTTTCAATGCCGAGTCTATAGTAAATGGTGTAAAGAAATTTGCCGCATCTGCAGAATGACTGTCTCCGAATCCGAAATTGAAAAAGAAATTATAATTGTTTTTCCATGCATGACCGATCGAACTTCCCATTCCGTCATCAAACTGAAGCATGCTCGATGCTCCCCGGCTGTAAAATGGACGGGTCATTTCAAAATAATCTATTCTTCTGTCAAACTCATCCGGTAAGACATTTACATCTTTCTTTTCCTCCTCTGTTTCCGGCTCTTTTTCCTGCCTTTGAATTTTATTATGAACCATTGTATCAGGCTTAAAAAAATGATCTTCTGAAAGTTCAAAACCTTTATGCATAATTTTATCAGAAGTCCGGTCAGCTTCCTGTTCATATTTATCACCGTGCTGATTGACTGACAGCTTTGGCTGAAAGAACAACTTTCCGCTCTTCGTTTGTTTACTTTCCGTAATATTTTTTTCGAATGCTTTCATAACTTTTCTTTTGCCACAAAGACTCTAAGACTCTAAGTATTACATTTTCCTACCCCTCCCAAACCCCAGTTTGGGAGAGAGTACAAAATTTGTAATCCGGAATCCGTAATTCTTAATTCGTAATTCTTAATTCGTAATTCCTATTTCATGGCGCAAGCTTTCTCGTATTCCTTATATCATTGATCGTACCAACATACAATGGCTCGCTCTCAGCGCTGATATCCGGAGTCGCGTGAACAAGCTCCTGGAGCAAGGCAATTACCATATGATTTACATCCAAATCCATAAGCGCTGTATTCAATTTAATATTTATACCGGGACCTCTGTCCCATTCACTTGGACCGGCTGTTTCAGTAATTAAAAAAGCTTTGCCGAATGTCTTTTCCATATTCACGCTTCTCTCTTCTATAGCTTTGGCTTTTGTGACATCCTGTTCTTTCGGTTTATTCGGTGCAGGAGTAACCTGGAACCATTTTACATAGACATTATTAATAAGGTCCGTCCGGGATTTAGGCGGATAAGTACCGTTCTCCCGCGCCTTGCTCATATTGCTCGATACGTTTGACATGTCAAATGTCACAAGGTCAAACCACTGCTCAATGAATGCTATTGATTTATCAACGTTCTTCTTTCGGTTAGGATCTGCTATTTTATTTACATCCTTGACTTTCTGTCCGATGAAGTCACTCTTCGGATCTTCCACAAGCGCTGCATATAAATGGAATGATGCCGCATTCCTTAAAGCTTCATTATGGTCAAGCTTATCTATTAATCTGTTGTGCTGGTAAGCAATATCTTTTGAACCCGGTATTGAAGCATGATGACACTCATGTATGACTATGGAAATTCTTTCCGGATGCGTTTCAAACTTCGGACAGAAGGTTATGATATGAGCTCCGTCCGCTCTTGAATGATAAGCAGGTGAACCGCTTCTGCAGCCGCCGTCGCAATCTGTTCCGCAGCGTACGTGTGAAGGATCTGTCTTTAAATTAAGTATGAAAGTTTTTACGGTATTGAAATTATTCTTCACTTCATCGGAAGTATCCTGAACCGGTCTGGTGTCATTATTTCTGAACAGCGTGCTGAAAATTTCCGGATAATCTGCTTTGTCAGTTTTCTTCGGAGGCAACTGCTCTGCGATCACTTTATCTATTCTCTTTGCCGCTTCATCTGCTCCATTATCGACTTTCGTATTCGTTGTGGGACAGACCTCATCTGCCGGTTTTCCCTTGCATGCTTCATCTTCTGCTTTCTTTTTATTGTCCTTAAGTATAAAATCTTTTTCCGCAGTATCCGTATCGGATGATATCACTCCGTTCCTTACACTCATGTCAAGTAATCCAAGTGTCTTTCTTCCAACAATACCGTCAAATTCAACAACACTCATATCAGCTTTCTGCTGAAATTCTTTAACGGCTTTTTCCGTCTCGGCTCCGAATTTTCCGTCAGCTCCGAATGAAGGCAATTCTATCCCAAGCAGTATCAAAGCTTCCTGGATCCTTCTGACGTGTTCACCGGTTGAATTTGATGACCTGCTTATAATAGCTTCATTGTCAAATGTCTTTTCAAGAACATGATCGCCGGATAAGCTCACTGCCGTCAGGTCATGTTTATCATCGGGTGTTCTCTGAATTGTTCCGGATCGTAATGATTTCGGAAGATTGTTTTGTTGTATAACATGTGTAAGTTCATGAGCAAGTAATCTCTTACCGCTATCTGTCTCAGGTGAAAACTGATTCTCATTGAAAACGATATTGCTGCCCGTTGTATATGCAAGCGCATTAATGCTCTGAGCCGACTTTGCCGCTGCGGAATCTGTATGTATCTTTACACCTGAAAAATCATATCCAAACCGCGGTTCAAAAAATTTTCTCGCAACACTGCTGAGAGCATTTCCTCCTGAGGAAATTTTCCCGGTATAATCTTCAAATTCTTTTCCGGGTGAAATGCTTTCATCATTCAGTTCTTTTCTCTGAAGCTTTTCTTCTTCTTCACAATGAGCGCATTTCCTCTGAACTGATGTAAATGCTGCAGGTTTGAAAAATGAGATATCATTGTCATTAACTGGCATCCGCATGACCTTATCCGCCATTGCATCTGCTTCCCGTTCATGGATATCACCGGGTTGATTTATCGAAAGCTTTGGCTGAAAGAACTTATTTTTTCTTACAGAACTTTCATTAATGTTTTCGGCTTTGTGATTAAAAGTTTTTTTCAGCATTTTTTTTTACCCGGTGAATATTTTATAAAGTTATTTTCGGAAGACCGTTTTTTACTTTTTCATTCCATTCATCCTGTTTCTTCTGATCGCATCTGTGTTTGCTTTCTTCATCGTAATCACCCTGACCTGAACTGTTATCAAGATTTATTTTTGTAAAAATCTCTTTTACTTTTTTAAAAACATCCTTGAATGTCTTGCCTTTCGCAAGTTCCTTATTACCTTTTTTTGACAATTCACATGATATCTTAAAATGCAATGCCTCATGAATCAGAAGCAATTTTGAATCAGCTTCTCTTGCGCGTTTGCATTCCGGTCCGAATTTGGTCTTACATTCAGCCGCATTATTCACAGTTACTTTATCATGATCAATACTTGCCGGGCATTTACCGCTCCTTATTGGATTTATTTCACCGGGCTTTTTTCTGCCTTTCATGAAATTCTCACAATCACTGATTATCTTGCCGCACCCGTTTTTGGAATTATCAGATGCATGAATGTATTTTTCTTGCGCCCATGAATTGCCGGGATCGAAGAATCCCTGGAATAATGAACCTCCGTTGTCATCTACTTCAATAGGACCGGATCTTGTCATTGCCGCCCAGGTGACTCCTTTTGGGATACTCCCCTTATAATCAGCCCATGTAAGCTCCCTGTCAGGATCACACTCTTTTGTTTTTCTTGAAATTGTGTGTTTATTTATCTGGCCGCTGCCCTGCTGCACCACATGAGTAAGCTCGTGCGCAATCAGTCTCTTTCCGCTATCCGTTTCAGGAGAATACTGACTTTCATTGAACACAATATTCTTTCCTGAAGTATATGCAAGCGCATTAATGCTTTGAGCAGATCTTACTGCAGCAGTATCTGTGTGAATTCTTACATCAGAAAAATCATACCCGAATCTCGGCTCAAAGAACTTCCTTTCTCCGGTGGTTAATCTGTTCCCTCCCGAATTTATGACATTTGATATGTATCCGTCATCAATAAAATTGTTTGAACTCTCATCCGGTTTTTCTTTTCTCTGTAAATTTTCTTCCTCCTCACAATCCGAACACATCCTTTGAATATCCGGACGGACAGCCGAACTGAAAAATGGCGGATCATTTATGCCCGGACTCATGCGCATGACTTTATCAGCCATTGCATCGGCTTCCTGCTCATAGATATCATCCGGCTTATTGATATTCAGCTTTGGCTGAAAAAAGAATGAGCCGGAGTTAGATGAACTTTTGTCAGGTCTGTATGTCTTTTCGCTAAATTTCTGCATTGGGACATTTTAATTTCCTGTATAGAAAATACCTTGTCTATTTATATTCTATAAAACCGCGGTTTATTTTTGTAATTTTTCTTGAGGTCAGTCTGAAGACTCCAATGCCGTTTCTGCTGCCCGAAGTATTGCTGTTGCCTTCTATCGTATGCAGAAATCCCCCCTGAAGCTTTTCCACTATGCCTGTATGACCGCTGCTGCCTCCTGTGTTAATTATGAATATCTGTCCGGGTTTGATAAGCGAAGGATTATTTACGGCATCGGAAGCAAGTATTTTTTTTCCTTTAGTGCTGTTCCAGTGTGTCATGCAATGACCTGTTTTCACAAGCGGATTACTTCGGCCAAGTTTTTCTGCAGCTTTTTCAAAACAATAATATACAAATGACATGCACCAGAATTGTCCCGGTCCAAGACCTACGCTTGCAAGATATTTATTTACTTCCGGACCCATGTTGCTTCCCAGCGGTTTTTCCATAACCCCGATCTGAGTCACAGCAAATTTCAGAGCTTCTTTTAGAAATTCATTAGGTGTTTCAATTTCTACCGGAACTGTAACATTTCCGAACAAGACACTCCATGTAATAGACCCGACCTTTCCGTCTATCTCAAGGGGATTCCCGTTCTGATCCCTTCTTGTTGCCTGAAATTGCTTAACGGACTTGAATGTCTGAGGACCGAAATCTCCGTCAACATCTATCGGTCCGCAGCCAACCTCATTTAATTTTTGCTGTAAGGCTCTTACGATTGTTTTGTTCGATTCACCTTTCTTTATTACTCGATTTGGATAGTTCATGATTTGTTTGGTTTTATTTTTGAATATTTTTGTTTTATAAAATTTAGTGATTTCAGTACAACCATTCTGTCTTAAGCATCCTATCCATCCATGGAAATTTTATAACTGATATGCCCCAGGGTAATTTATTCATCAGAATATCTGCTGTCTTTTCTTCAACTTTAAGATGCCATTCATCATTTAACTTTGAAAGTTTCCCGCTCCTCTTCAGGAATGTTTCTCTTAATCCTTCTATTGTTGTGTTCTTTAAGGCAGACCAGTGACCGGTAACAGATTCCAGCATTTCACTGGCTTCATTCTTTTCAAATTCACTTAATCTAATATCAGAAGGCAGACTCTCAAAAATATCATATCCGCACAATACTTTGTTAAACATTAACAGAAATTCAGGATACTCTTCTTTACCTGTAATTAAATACTGGCATAATACTATAGCTCTCTGCTGATGATCCTTTGATATCCAGCTTCTGTTCTCGACATATCCTGTCTTCTCAAACAACGTCAGAAGAAAAGGATGAATGATCACAAGCCCGCAGTTGGTTACATACCATTCACTTAAATTATCCGGATCAGAATTTCTGTCCGTCTTTTGAATGTTAAAATTTGCTTCGGAAATTTTCTTGTCTGAAAGATCCGTATCAATTCTATTAATATCATCATCTGAATAGTTCAGTTTTTTTAAATGACCTGATAGTTCTGATCTGAATAGATCATTCAGTCCGGGTGGCTCTTCTACTTTTAAATATCTGCTTATTCCCTGAGCTAATTTTTTCAGAAGCAATTGATCATTCTGATCGACCCTTAAATTGAGTAATGTATCAAACCAGTTCGAATAAAATATTTTCTTCCTCTTTCCATCATCCATTTCCATGGAATTTAAAACAGACTTTATCAGATCAGACATACTGACATTGAACTTTCCGGGGAATAATACTTCTGTTAAACTATTCATATCTTTTTCATCAAACTGTGATACAAGTCTGTCCAGTGCTCTTTTATTCAATCTCAGCAGTTCTTTCAATTTTTTATAATGCGCTTCATCACCCATGTTTATAAAATCATCGATTAGACCGGATAACTCTGAATTGTTCTTTATCCCTGAATACCAGGGAAGGGATCCGTTTTCAAGAAAGAATAAAATTGTTCCAAGATTATTTTCCTTCTCATTTATTTCAGAACCTGACAGATCAGTATTGACGGCACTGTTATCCTTCAGTATTTCAATTTTATCTGAAATGTCATGCAATACATTATTTATAAATTCAGTCTTCCATTTTTCAGTCGCAATTATGCCCGCATCTATTTCAAGATTCTCTATCCGTATCAATTTATCTCCGGGAGCAATGCTGTCAAATAGTTTCTCGATCTCAGGGATCAGATCATTTTTACAGACTTCCTCCAGCTCATTCCTGAAATTAAACGCATCACCAGCACCTTTGACTATGAATTCAACAAACTGTTTTTCGATTATATGCCTTTTAATCCCTGACATTATTTTTTAGTATTGTTGTCAAATTCAACACCGTCCGTATGTTTGAAGAATATATTTTCAGTCAGAATGAACCTCTTGCTGTCATTACAGGAAACCCCGTTCATATCGTATGAAATGTCAAGAAGAATTGCAAGATCATTTGAACCGAGTGAGATACCATCCTGTCCGCTTATGATCCTGAATCCTCTTTCAGTGGATTTAAGAGTTATATCGCCTTGTGTGACTTTCCAGTTATATTTATCCGCATCCGTATTCTTTGCCTTAATAGTAAGCACAAAATTTTCCTGTTCATCTCTCCTTATTCTCATATTAAATCCTGCATCTGCAACAATGATCCTGATATCAATATCTGTCCCCTTATAGCTCAGATGAAAATCCTTTGATTCGCTTAGGTTTTGTTTTATCGGGGAAAAGAATAATTTCTTGTTGGATCTTTTTTCTATTATCAGATCATTTTCATTTTCAATATCACTGATCTCAGCAGGAGGAGATGTGGTAAAATCATACTTTGTCTTGTCACCTGAGCAGAATATCCGGGGTTCAATTTCAAACTTTGCTGCTTCAGGTCTTCTGAGAGTTATCCTTTGAGTTTTTTCAGATATGCAGGGCGGATTTTTTACTGTCAGCTTCACGTCAAATGTCTTCTCTTCTTCATCAAAAACATACCTGTGCTGCGGACTGACCTCAGAAGAATGATCACTACCATCTCCGAAATCCCACTCATATCCGGGATAGTCTGTTTTCTTTGGAATGAATTCAACTGTAGTTCCGTCATCCAAGATCTTAAATTTAAAATCTATCTTCAGAGGTTTTGCAATTTTAAGATCAACGCTTGCGGACCTGCCGTCAGGAAGTTTATATGTAAGTTTGTCCGTACCTTCAGGCAGTCCGGCAGGTTTGAAGAAAGTCCTTCCCTGCTCGGTGACGACTCCGCCTGTGGACGCTTTAAGTGTTCCTCCTTCAGGTGAAACTGATATCACATACAAATTTTCATCATCATTGCAGAAATCTGTTTTCTCAAGACTGATCTTCAGGTTCTCGCGAGGTTCTTCAGGAAGTATATATGCTATCGGAGGACAATCCGAACAGCATAAATACGGCAGGTAAAAATCCGCTATTACCGAGAAATCAGCTACTCTGAACTTTTCAGGCTTTTCTGCTTTCGGTCTGTTGACTAATATTTTGGTGATCTCTTCTTTTGTATCATCATCCATATCTTTACATACATCCATGTATCTTGACAGCGCGCTGTAATACTTTAGAGTAAGCTCGCTGTCCTTTAATTCAGCGTTCTTCAGGAAGTCAATATTGATCAGGTTTTCATTTATGTTAATTCTTTCAAAATTTATTCCGGGAATGTCCCTGAATAATGATGCAATACCTCTTTTAAAATCAAGAGATAATGTCCTTCTTGGAGTTTCATGGTAAACAAGTATGAACGTCCCTCCTTTTGGCACTCCCGCTTTATGTTCCATGCCGGGATGCTTTTTAAAATAATTCATGAGATTCCTTAATGTAAGCATCTCTCTCTGTCTCTTGATAAATTCATTCTTAAGTGCTTCGAGTCTGTCATCAATGCACGAGTAAACAAGCACTTTCAGAGGATTTATGAACTTGCCGGTATTATTGAGTTTTAATACCCGCGCTATAATTGCTTCATTTGCAATGAGGATCTCTGCTTCTTCCGTTAAGAGTTCATACACTGATTTAAATCTGTTTACATTAAATTCATCCAGCGACAAAGGCAATATTGAACTCATAAGGTTTTCCACGCAGTCTATGAAATAAAAGAGATGCGCATATATGCTGTTAGCTGATCCGAAATTTGCATCTCCGTCTGGTTTGCTGAAAGTACTGCCTTTTTTTATTGCGCTCAGATATGCTTCGCCTATTGTACCTTTTGAAATTCTGCAGTGGCCGGTTAAAAAATCACCTTTCCTGTAAGCCAGCCTTAGCGTTTTGCTCAAAGACAATGCAGCTATGGATGAAATATTCTTGCTGATGAATGCAGAAGATTGAAGACCGGCAACTGTCGTATTCACTTCCGTTTCAATACCTGCAGCCGATGTACTTATGCCTGCGACCCTTCCGAATTTAAAAGGTATTCCGGAAGCAAAGCATGCAGCATCCGCAGTCTTGCAGATCAGTTCGCTTTTAAGGACGTCATACAGCGATTCCAGGTCTTTGAAATTGCAGCTCTCATCATTAAGAGCTGAAAATTTTGAGATCGCAGCTGTTGAAAGTGCCACTACATCAAACGGAAGATTGAATTCGCTTCTCTGACTTAAGACATTCTTCAGAGCTGCGGAAAAATCTTTTCCTATATGACCTTCTATCCTGAAAAAATTATACCATTCAATATCATAGAGCAAAGGATCGGTCACCGAATCCGAGTTACTGTACTTATCCGAATTATAAGAAAGATTATATCTTGCATTACCTTTTACCGTCTTGCTCCAGCTCCAGCATTCGTAAAGCCCAAGTGGATGATAATGATAAGGGATGCATCTTTCCGATAGTTGTTTATCGAGATACCTGCTTGGTGTGATCTTTATGCGTGTCCTTGCATAGCTTTCGGGATCCTTAACGTCAAAATTCCTGACTAGCATTTTCATTCTTCTGAAAAGTATCCGGATCTCTGACAGAAGTTCCTTTTGTGAATTGAAAAGCGGAGAGTAAATGAAATAATTCCTATAGGAGGATCTGACATCCGCCTTAGTATCTTTTACAGCCTCGCCGAGCATAAGATGTAATGGGAATAGGTCTTTATCCGGACAGCACATTGTCTGAACAAAGAAAACCTTTCCTTTGAATTCATAATATGCTTTAATAATATCATCTATCCAGTCGTAATAATATTGTATGAAATAAGGATTCGATTTTTTAATCTTTTCAAGAGTATCTTTAAATGTTTTCAGTACATTTGAAAAAGGGTTATTGTCTTCTTCAGATAAGAGAGGCTTATACTGAACATAACAGTAGTTCAATATCTCAGCAAGTGTTTTTAATGTGCTTTCATCTACAAGTTCAAGGAACGAATTAAAGACATCATCTGCTGTCTTCAGATCCCTTACAGGGACATTGAATCTCTTAAGTCTGATATTATGCAGAACAGGCTTCACTTCATTTTCTGTGAATTCATTTGTCCTTATCTTTACACCGCCTTTGAGAAATTCATTGATATCCTTTTTGTTTACCAGTAGCGGTTTTACGGCAAACTGTATCTTAGAACCTTTATCATCGCAATCAGTCTCAATGCAGTTCTTCAGCTGTATCTCTTTCATCTCCAGTAGCAGAACCACTATTTTATCTCTGAGAAATGCAGAATTATTCTTCAGAGATTCAGTATCTTCAAAATCAAGGGATTGCTTTGCTGTCAGGAGTTCATACATTTCCCATTTCTCATATACAGGTTTGTACTCAGCATAGAAGTCAGAAGGCAGATCATACTTCCTGTAATACTGACAGGAAATTTTATCCTGAATTATCAGATAACCCTCAGATGTGACCCCGCAGCCTTTGGAAATTTCGATCTGTGTATCGCTCACTTTTAGTTCCAGTCCGCAAACGATGCCTATGCCAATGAGTTTATTCCGGGTAAGCCGTTCCTGTTCATCGAGATAGTTTACCACTTCATTTAAATGATCAGCCGTAAGTACCTGATCAGCTTCAAACACGGGATAAAAATTATTCTCTTCCATAATATTTATTAAAATTTATTTTTTATAAGTTCCTAAAACTGTATTTCCAAGTAAAACCGGATTGGATGTCCCCTCCTCGCAGTCATGCAGCTGCGCTTCAGGATATTCACTGTGCAGCTTTCTTAATACATCGATCATTCTGTTACCTGATTCTCTCAGCCTGTCTTTTTTTGATACTTTGAAAATGAGATCACTTTCATAATCTCTTAATGCATCCAGCCAGTCTCTGTAAATGATCTCAAACTCATTCATCAGAGTATTATTTACCCAGCATATCTTTACCATGCATTGAGCGGGAGCTTCCGTTCTCGCCATTGCCTCAAAAAATTTTCTGAATTCCGGACTCTGAAATTTTTTATGCCGGTATGGAAGTATCAATGACATTCTGAACGAATACGGATCCTCTTCCCCGCAGAAATTACAATCATCTCCGAGACAGACATCGAATAATTTATAAACATCTTCCGGATCACTACCCGGTATGGCCGGAGCTTTAAAATGAGGACGCAGTAAAATATGCTCGATCAAATGCATTCCCTCCTTCGGGCATTCGCTTTCAAAATTTAATATAATTTCTGTTATTGCATTGTCCCTTGATGAAGCGTCTGCATATGTTACGCCAGATACGGCAAGCACATTGCCGTTCTCATCCTGCAATTCGAATGTAAATTCAGCAGATGACAGATCCTGTTTATCATACCTCTCACTTAAAACGGCATTAACGGAAATCCTGTTTACGATATCGCTTAATTCCGAAAACTGCTCATATTCCTTAACTGATTTGAAAATTAATACGCCGTTCTCATCTATGACATTGAAAAAATATTTCGCCGGAGAGGTCTTTGTCTTTTGTATCTCAATATTCTTTATGCAGAAGAGGTATCTTCTTTTGAATTCATCTATACCTGCAAGTCTTGATATCCTTTTTTCATAACCGGATACATTAAGTGTATCCCACGAAGGCTCAGTATAATTGAAAGCTTTTCCTCTCTCACTGCTGATCACCGGATAATCATTTATGAAATTTATCTTATCATTAATTAATTCTTCAGCTTCTATTTCTTCATAATCATTTGAGCTTTTATATGTATAAAGGAACAATACATATTCATTAAAAGACTCTGCAAATCTTGAGATCAGATGATCCAGAAAGCGGTTTCTTCTTTCCAGAAACTTTTCTCTGCTTTCGAACAATTGTTCCCTGCCTTTTGTAATCTCAACCGGCTCACCCGATACCGGGGCATTTAATATTAACTGCAGATCAGCGCTGTTTACATACAGATCCCCTGTGACGTTTTTATCATTTATGAATTGAGAAAAATAAGTCTGAAGAAGATCCTTCCTTAAAGAAAACAGTTCTTTTGCATTTGCAAGCTGTGAAAAAAAGTCAGCAATTATCTGATCATAGAACATTAGGTAAGCTTTAAGCTGCTTTGACTGCGCTTTCCTTTCTTCAGAAAAGCTGTCGGGCAGAACTGCATTTCCTGTCGCATATGTCTGAGGCAGATCATATTGAATAGATATATAATCTTCAGGATCCCTGAATTTGCCTTTCGGGATACCGAGATCATCAGTTGTATTCTTAAGTTTATTCCGCTCTTCCTTTCCGTGAAGATATTTCAATGTATCCATTGTTTCATTTACATTTGCAAGAAATGGGAGTTTGCCTTTGAAGAATAATACTTTGGATCTGAAAACATTCAGCACGGCTTTGCAACCTTCCGCGATCTCCATGCACCATCTCTGACTTGGCAACTCCGCTTTCCCGTCTTTGTCATACTTTGTTAGGAGAACATTCTTCACAGACAGTACGCCGGGAGTATCCATTATGAAATTAATAATATCAGAGACATAAATTTTAGTTCTCGGTCTGGTATTTTCTATCTCATCAGTTTTTATGAATCCATGCTTTAAAACCGGACCTTCAAAGATCTCATCAGTCGGAATTCCTTCATCAAGAAGTTCTTTCAGCAGGTAGTATTTTATTTCAGGGTTCAGGTAATTCTCTATCTGAAAAAGAATGCTGGCATATACTTCTTCAATATCGGCGTCCGGTGAGACTTCTATGTCAGCGCAGAATGCCACCTCAGTCGTGCAGATGGTTTCAAGCTTAAGGAAGTCTTCGCAAAGATTCCTGTTATCATTCAAAACTTTTTTTGCTTCCTTTAAAATACCCGTTACAAGCCTGATCTTCTTTTGATAAAGTTCAAAAATATCTTTCACATTTCCGGGATTCGACAGTTCTGTCTTTGCAAAAGATGCGATATCCGTGACATCCTGCTTCATCAGCACATAAGCAGAGAATGAAAACTGTATCTTATCACTGCCGCTTCCGATATCAAAAATGACCTTCCATTTATTATTCTGAAAAGTAATGTTAATGTTTGAGATCGTACTGCTGTCTGCATTACTGATGAAGTCGTAATCAATTTCATCCCACTTGCTGAATATCAGTTCGAATTTGTATCCTATAAGTTTGGTCGTCGGGAACTGCCATATAATGTTCCCCTTATTAAGATCACCGAATTCATCATTCTCTTCGAGGTCAAGCACAACTTTATAAAGACCATGTAATTTTACAAAGTGTTCTGTCTGATAATAAACAAGTTTATCTTTTTTGCAATCCGCATATATTGGGATCTCCTGCTGTGGTTCGGCTTTAATATTATTCTCATCATCCCTGTAGGGATAAAGAAAAGCATTCTGAACTCCCGCAAGATCTGAAAGAAGCTTTCTGTAATCCGTTATATTAAGCGGTCTCCCGGTAAGAATATTCTTAGCCGTAAATAAGGGCTGATCAGTATCTATATTTCCGTATTCATCGCTTAAGAGATCTTTAATGTCAAAAGAAGTCCGGTAGCCAAGCTCTGTAATTGCATAGCAAATAATTTCCAGAATGGTGATCCCCGGATCATGTGTATTGTAATCGGTCCATAATTTTGAAGCAAGATCTTCTATATACTCCAATCCTTTTCCGCGAAGGAAATAATAATCCATGCTTTCGCGTAAATCCCTGTCTTTCTTTATTGTAAGATTATTTTCAGTCACACTCGCATTCATTTGAATTTTCAATAAAAGTTATTTTATGAGCATTTACCTGATCATCGGATTTTACCGAAACAAATACTGATCTTGAAGTGTCTGCAACTGCTTCTTCCAGATCCTGAGATTTAACACTTTCACTTATCTTATACATTTTTACACAACTTATAAAATCAACATATGAGCGTTCCTCAATGAAATCGATCAATGAACTCTTGCTGATCCTTCCGGCAAACTCTATGTCAGTATCCGGATCAAAAGCCCAGGGGGAAAGATATTTTTCGAGATCAGCTTTCAACTCATTAAGATAGAAAGAATTATCCCCTGACATAAACTTCACTTTGAATTCCAGCTGTATCTCTTCAAATAACGGATTCCGGACATCGAGATTCACGTGCGGAGATATATATCTGCAGACATATTTCCTGATATCGGCAAGCAAACCAACCGGAGTGTAAGGGCGAAGCGGATCAAATGCATTCTGATTGCTGAGGTCAGGTATGGGAATCAGAAGGACATAGCCGGGTTTCATTTCATTGTCAATGTATATGATGTTTCCCGAAGATTTTTTTTCAAGAATTTGTGAATGGTTAATGCATTTCACTTTAAAGATCTGCGGAAATTTTTCGAGAGTAATTCTCTCATAATCCCACATTGTCACAGCCCGCTTCTTGTGTCGCAGCCGTTCGCTTACCCTTGTGTAATAATGTTCGTCGCTTTCCCTTGTATTTCCGTTGATGGATGAATACGGCTGCTTTATTTTTTTTACTGCGGAATCACTGACTGCAAGTTTGCTGATCGAATTTGCTTCAAGTGTCTTTTTAAAATAATTTCCTCCGGATTTATAATCAAAGAAATGTGCAGAAGCTGCCTGTGCGGTCACACTTATCAGTTTGCAGATAGATCCCGTATTTTCCTTTACAGAAGCTCTTATCCAGTGATACTTATCTGTCATTAATGTGTTCTCAGATTCAGCTTTATCCGAAATATTCAGTTTTACTATACCCGAATTTACAAGATCATCTGTTGAATCTTCAATGTCCTTATCTTCAAAATCTATCCATTCATTTTCCCCGGACAGATAGCTCCACTTAACTTTTTCCTTTGAGGCAAGTGGATCTGCGCTTCCTTCCGAGACTTTAAATAAAATTGATATTGTACTGTCAGTCTTGAAGTTTTCCAGTCCGGTAAATAATTCTCCCTCGTTTTCAAATACCGGCAGAAGCTGCTTTTCCTTTTCACTACTTGTGATCAGATTGCTTCCGAATGGAGTTATATGAATGAATCCTGAGATTTCTCCGGCATTGAATGAATGTGTTGTATCTGCATTATAGCTGAGACTGATCTCTTTTACCTTCGGAAAAAATATTACACTGTTGACAAGCGGGAAAGAGTCTTCCGATTCAATTTTTAAATAACCTGATCTCGACAGCACTGAGTAGTTCTCACCTTCTGAAAAATCCGGAACAGAGTTCATCCTACCAAGCGTGAATTTTATCTCTGTATTATCCGGAATACTGAAAAGTTCTTTGGAAATAACATTCTGAGTGATCTCCGATATTAATGTTGAAGATGATTGCTTTTTGAAAATACCGGAACTCTTTCCTGTCGCAAGATTTATGCTGCTCTTTAACGACTTCCATGATGAATTTTCGAGAAGCTTAAGACTTATCTCATTGTCCTTTATGTTGGTATAGTTATTCAGATAATCATCCCACTTTAATATTATAGCGCCGGTAATGTTTCCGTCAGGATCTATTGTCTTATTGAACAGCTCCCTGCTGCCGATTATGAATGAGGAGCCTGCATGCGGGGAAGTCCCGAATATCTCAAAAGGCTTTGCCGGATCAAGAATGCTAATGTCATTCTGTATCTTTAAATTTTTCAATCCGGATACTTCAGTCAGGATCCTGATCTTTTCAAATTTAAAATCCCATACATTATTTTTTGCAATTGAATCTTTAAGCGTGAATTTTGCAACAGGCATTGTCACATTGAAATTATAATTATGTATTGCTGAAGAGTATGGGATCACGGGATCTTCACCGCCGTCTAAAGATACTTTAATATCAAAAAAATCCTTTGAAGCGTCCACTTTGACATTGCTGCTATCTATTGCCACATCGATCCATCCCTTTTCACCGCTAAGCTGTAGCTCAAAAATTTTATTGATATCATTTACGGAAAATGGAATTGATTCATTCTGAGGTGCAATAAATCTGAATGTTACATCTCTGCTCCCCTCATTCAGAAACAGATATGGCGAGGCAATAGCAAAGCCGGTTTCTCCCAAAGGAGAATTCTCCGGGCTTCCGAATGTCTTCCAGCTTTCATCCGTACTTTTGATTTTACCTCCGATGCCGTCACCGGAATTTGCAACAGGACAAGCATAGATCTGCTTTGTCCCGGTATTCAGATCTTTTTTTACGAATATATTTTTCAGGCTTTTGACTTTTCCGCTGTTTATGACGGAATCTTCATCCAGTGAATAGAATATTTCTTCACCGTCTGTATCCTTGCCGGCTTTCAGCACGGTGCCATTTGATAACAAATGCTGATCGGTATTTTTCTGCAGTTCGAATGTAACAAAGACTTTGTCGGGCTCGGCATCCTTATTTTTTAATTTCAATATGTCTTTATAGTACAGATCAAGATGCCGCTTAGTAAATTCATTCAGATGATCCTGTGCATATCTTAATAGTTTTATAAAAGCAAGATAAAGTGAATAATGCGGCGAATGTTCAGGGAAGTTTTCGAGAACTTTGTTAAGATATACTCCTGAGGTATCTATGATCCCCGTAAAGGTTTTGAGCAATTCGTCAAATATTCCGGTAAACAGATTATGCGTTGCTGTATTCTTTATCTTTAAAATATCTGAGGAGCCGTTAAAAACAGGATCAAATGTGAATGCTGAAAAATTCCATATTGCATCAAGTTTGCTTTCATCAAAATCCTGTGACAATATCATCTTAACCGGTGCGCGATCTGTTTTGTACTGACTGGTAATATCTATCAGATTATTCAATGAAGCTTCCTCATAATATCTTTTGAGCCTGAATAAATACTCCGGGAGATTTGAAGATATTGCAGAACCTGTAAGTTGTTTGAATTCAAATCCACCTGGCAGATTTTTGTAATACTCATCCAGGAGACTGACAATGGTAAATCCGAAATCAAACATTACTTTGAATCCTTTTCTTGCATTTGCAACACCGGTAGAATTTCTTATCTCACCGAGTGTATCATTTGAATATTTAAAGCAACCTGTTATGTCTGTCTTAACTATTGATGCCAGAGTGACTGCAACATCAATACTCATAAGCCCTGTCCAGTCACCGTCTTCTGTATTTGTTCCGTCAAAATATTTTATCTGTCCGGCAAAATTTTTTGCGAACAGTATAAGATCTGCATGATCACGTTCATCGGCTTTCACAAAGTCCGGTTTCAGTGCATTCATAACCCGCTGATACTGATTTACGCCTGAGCGCTGAAGCGGATTCTTATTTTTACAGTCTGAACTCATTATCTATTATTTAATATCAGTTCCTTCGTTTTTATAATAAGGGAAAACATAATTGAATCTCGTGTTTTTTGATATGATCGTATAATCAATTACTATAAGCACAACTCCTTCATTATCGCGTGTGTCATCCAATTCTATCTTGTTAAGTTTTATCCTTGGTTCATGGTATAATATTGCCGTTTTCACAAGATCTTTAATATAGGATTTAAATGTAGTTGAAAGTGCCTCGAAGAGCAGTTCATCCAGATTGCAGCCATACTTAGGCTGCATCACTCTTTCGCCGATCCTTGTTGTAAGTAAAATATGAAGACTCTTCTGAATATCTTCTTCATCGCTTGTCATTTCAATTTCATTAGTTTTATTATTGAATGACGGTGGAAAGCTCCATCCTGTACCAAGAAATGAATTATTTTTATTCATTATAATTTATGATTGTAATATTAAATAAATAATTCTTTAACTAAAATTTTCCTATCCTCCAATAATAACATTTGGACTTCCTGTAACTATCACTCCGCCGTGAGCCGTGCTGTCTCCCAGCCTTGCTGCGGGTTTTCCGCCTATCAGTACAGTGGCTGACCCTGCTATCACTGTATCCGGAGGTCCCGCGCAAACACAGGTATCACCTACTACTGAAGCAGGCATACCGCCTATCAATACAGTCGGAACTCCGGGAGAGACGATAGGTCCTCCAACGTGCGGACTTCCATTTGGATTTATTACCGGACAAACGTGATTGTCAGATATTCTGGCTGCAAAAGGCACTTTTTAGATTTTTGATTTTTGATTTTTGATTTTTTGATTTTGCTAATATAAATATTACATCTAAAAAAAATTCCCAAAATTATTTCAGCTCAGTCAGAAATAGACCCATTTACGTAACTCGTAACTTGTAACTCGAAACTCGCAACTCGCAACTCGTAATTCGTAACTTGTAATTCTTAATTCGTAATTCCTAATTCTTAATTCGTAATTCTTAATTAGTAATTCCTAATTCGTAATTCCTAATTTATTTTCACCACAGCACCTTTTATTTCAGTCGGTCCGCTTGCTTCTATTTTTATTGATGCTGCTTTTAAATTCAATACTGTAGAACTTTCTATGGTAATTCCGCCTGATTCAAACTTCATCTTATTGCCGCTGGCATCTTCTATTGTCAGGGTTTTCTGACCATCATCAAATATCATTTTGGTCTGTGCACGGCTCACATATCCTTTCTCATCATTACTGTTAGAAGCAGTTAGCGGAGCGGGTTTAGCGCTGCTGTGCAGCATTCCGAGAATTACCGGATGATGGGGATCATTTGAAATAAAACCAACTATCACTTCATCATCTATTTCCGGCAGGAAAAAAGTGCCGCGGTTACTCCCCGCATCCAGTGTTGCTATCCTCATCCAGATACCGTCTTCACTGCTGCTTACAACGGGAAGTTTAACCTTCACGCGATTCTCTCCTTCAGGATCTTCAAGATCAGTCACGATGCCTGTTTCCAGACCCTGAACTGCCGGAAGCCTGCCGTCTTTTGCGGAAATATTATACTGGTCAATATTCTCTGCAAACCATCTTTCGGACATTCCGAAAATCACTTCTGTGGTCCAGTTACCTGCTGCAAATTCATGCCTTACAGATGAAGCGAATACCGGTCCGTTAAATCTGTCTCCTACACCGTTCAGTGAAATTATGTCTCCTGGTTTTACATCCGGAAAACCCTGAAATCTTACTTTACCTCTTATCCTGGACAACCGGCTTTTAAGCATTTTTGAATTCGCAAATTCTTTCAGCTCTTCATTGGAGAGTTTGCCTGAATTAATGAGATCATAGCTTTCGAGTCCGATCACATCAGCAAGGTCAGCAGAAGAAATGTTTCCCGCATTTTCCATTTCAGGTTCATCACCGGTATCTTCTATAACTTCCTGATTGGAATAATCCCATGACAAGGACTTTACTTCGCTGTACTGGTTTCTGGCATCCATCTCTGCCGTAAAGTCCAGGATCGTAGCTCCGAAAAGAAGATCCAACACAGGAGATGATGTGAGATCCGGTTTTTTGATTATAATTTTTCCGTCTTCCACCAGACAGATCATTCCAATAAGATCAATTCTTGATAATATAAAATCCCAGTCGGTTGTATTGTATTGTATAAGTTCTTTATGCTGAACTGATGAAGATTCGATTTCCTTATCCAGTCCGTACTGATCTGTTAATTCCTCTGCAATATCACTGTCAGTAATATCTTCATAATGCCTGCTCTTTCTGCCTGATGTAAGTTTGACAGCTTTATCGCGGCATTCTATGTTAAGCTCAGCCGATAGGTTTGATATCCTGTTTGAATGCTTAATGACCAACCCCTTGAATAAAGTAGAATTATCACTGCGATAACCAAGTCTTATTTCAATTTCCTTTCCCGGTATGAAATATTCCTCGTTGCTTACGGGAAAAGTTTCAGCCGAGGGATCACCGTCACTTATGCTGATCTTAGCAAACGGGATCTTGTTGACTTCTCTTTGTATAATGAAATTTCGAATAGGAACTGATGCAGGGATTTCCTCGCCATCTGAAAGTATGGTAAAAGTAACAACATCCGGAATCTGTGAAGTTGGTATTGTCCTTGCAACTGCCATAACAAAATTATTTAATTGGAGGGAATTTTATCTTTATTCCTCTGGTAATTTTTCTGAACCCGTTAAGGTCATTTGATTTTGCAATATCTATATAATATCCCGGATCGTTATAGATACGGTCAGACATCAGGTCTATCCTGTCCTGCGATCTGAATATGCGTTCGTGAGTAATATCAGGAGATGATGATGCTTCCTCCCTGATCCTTTGTTCGGGATCAACCCATTCACGCAATTTAAGTTTGGCAATCACACGAAGCGGTGAACCGTCATTTTTGAAGATCTTATAATTAAGGTCAAGTGATACAAGTGTTCCTTTAAATACATCCCGGCTTCCCCATGATATCTTCAGAAACTGATTTCTGTGAATCTCTCCGTTATAATCCAGTACTATTGATTTCAAATTATTAACCTGCTCCTGAACGTCCACTTCATCTGTGTTTCCTAGCAAAGAAATACTCAAGGCACTTGCATCTTTAATGACACCCGTCCCGTCGATCAGGATCTCAAATTCCCATTCATTCGGCAGCTGCCGGTAATATCTGAGTTCTGATCCGCTGCTCCCGGCCGGAGAATCTTCAGCCTGCTCAAGTTCATAATGAAAATTATATGTATCAGGATTAATAAGGAACTGATAAGGTTCGCTCAGCTCCTGTGTGCACGTAGCATCACTGAACGCCTGGATCTTCATTTTTTCTATTTTCCCTAATGGTATCATCTCTCTTCTTTTTCCTTAAGAATTGTGAATACTTCTTCCACGCATTCTTTGATTATCTCGGCTTTCATTTTTTTCAGATCACGATCACGTCCGCTGTTTCGGCTTTCACTTCTTCCGCTGCCGCTTTCCACTGTTGCTTTAATGTGAAGCTCTTTTATCTCTATCGGCATTTCTTCGAATTTTAAATTTTAAATTTCAAATTGTAAATTATGTATTAACAAAACTATCAATTTTCAACTGTCGAATACAACTCACCCGCACCGGAGAATTTATTACTTAAAACCCAATACACAATACTCAATACCCAATACCTAAAGAAGATTCATCCCCTCAGCAAGTGCCGTTGACAAATTCAGTATATTAAAATAATTGTAGCTTAGAACAAGTGTTTCGATCGCAACCTGACTCTGCTCCGCATTGAGTGAAGAGAATTCAACCTTTTTAGGGATCGCATTTACGACGTACCATGACTGAACGGGAACGTGTATATCATTCAGCAATGATATCAGAACATTCGTCGGCTGAAACTGAAAATTCTGAACTGCATTTATGCACCATGCCATTACTCCTGAAGGCACTTCAAACATTCCGCGCTTCAGCGTAATGTCAGAATACTTAGTCCTTACGGGAAGCTGATGCTCAAACCTGTTCTGTCCGCCTTCTTTGAAGGACTCCATTTCCACCGATACAGAAAGTCCGCTGACTTCCTGAAATCTGAGATCGTTTGGCAACTGAGGGAATAGCTCAAATGCCACTAGAAAATGAAATCCGGCAAGCGGGTAATTACCTAATATGTCCGGCATGATCAGTCGTTTTGAATTGTTAATCCCTCGTGTGCAAGTTCAAGGCTTTCAATTGCCACTTCATTCCCGTCTGCTTTAAGATCGGTCGGAGTGATCTTTGTCGGCCAGGCATTCTTTACTTTCCAGACCAGTACCGGTTCGTGACTCTCATTGAGCAGAGAGATGGTAATATCACGCCGCTCAATAGTGTTGAGGCTTACAGTATTGAACCATTCAAAGAACTGATTATCGCCTTTGAATGTACCTCGCTTTAAAGTAATATTTGAAAATTTTCTCTGACCCGGCATTTTGATCTTTGAATATTCCGGACTTGCTCCGTCACGGTATTCTATTACTTCCGTTGTTATGTCAAGACCGGACACTTCCGTAAATCCGATCTTGTTTCCGCTCCAGTCTACCTGGAAATGGAATTTCGGTAAAGGATATGTTTCTGCCATAATAAGTTAAAAGTTAAAAGTTAAAAGTTAAAAGTTGAAAGTTGAAAGTTAAAAGTTAAAAGTTAAAAGTTAAAAGTTGAAAGTTAAATGTTGAAAGTTAAAAGTTAAATGTCCCGGTATTTTTTTTACAATTTGCAATTTGTAATTCGTAATTCATAATTCGTAATTCGTAATTATTAAGACTCCTGCATCTTATGCATAAACCTGAGTATAATAAACTCTGCCGGTCTGACAGCTGCCATACCGATCTCAACTATCATTCTGCCTTCGAGTATATCCTGTGCTGTCATGGTCTGACCAAGTCCGATCCTTACATAAAATGCATGTTCAGGTTTTGCGCCGGCTAATGCTCCCTGCCTCCATAGATTGGTTAGATAATTTTCTATCATAGCTCTTACTTTTATCCAGGTATTTGCATCATTTGGCTCGAATACAAACTGAGCGCTAGCTTTCTTACATGATTCCTCCACCATAATAAAAAATCTTCTTACCGGGACATATCTCCATTCATTGCTGTTGCCGTCAAGTGTTCGTGCACCCCAGATCAGAATTCCTCTTCCGGCAAATGTTCTGATAGCATTAACGGATTTTCCGCCGGTCACATCCACATTCATGCTTTCCTGCTCCTGATCGGTAACCGTATCGGTGACATCATAGATCGAGTTGATCGAAATATTGGCAGGAGCTTTCCATACTCCGCGCGAGCCGTCAACTTTTGAATAAATTCCGGCTACTGCCGGTCCCGGAGGAAGCGTAGGACTTAATTTTGAAATAGCATCCCTTACTGCAAAATAAACAGTGCTTTGTGTATTAAGTAAAGTATCCAGTGTAGTTGTCACAGGTCCGCCTCCGTCCGTTACAATAGATACATCAACATCCGCATCATCATAGCTGTAGTCATAAGTGGTTTTAAGATTCGGATAATATGCTGCGGCATAATTAAGATTGTCGGATTTTGTAAATGCTGTCCTGAATCCGGTCATGGAATTTTCTGTAGTGTTTCCCTGAGTATGGACATCAATGATCGTAAATCTGTCCTGAAGTTTTGCACACTGGTCTATAGCACCTGAAACCAGTGAATAATAATCTGCTTCGCTTAATGACTGACCTTCGGGGAATAGTATAAGGGTCGGTTCATCATAGGCTTCAAGAATATCCCTTCCTCCTTCCAGATCTCCAAGTGATATTGCTCCTCCTGTAACACCTACGGATACTATATAACACTTCCCTCCTCCGTTATCAAAATATGCTCTCAGACAGTGATGCATATTATTGGGTGAAGGTGCATTGATAGCAGCTTTTGCGGATAACGAAGTGATCTGACCTGAATTCGTAGTGATATTTACATTAACATTTATATCTGCTTCATTTTCCGCCTGCCCGAAATATGTTTCGTATTCAAGCATGGAATAAACAACAGTAGGAATGTTTTCCAGTGAATCCCCGTCAGTATCAACAGCTTTTTGTGTGTATCCTATAAATGCAGGTATTGCTGTGGCTACCTGAGCAACCGATGGCGGGAATGACGGTATCTCATTTACATAGACACCGGGTGTCTTTATGGCACTTTCATTGATTTGTGACATAGCTTTATTGGTTTAATTTTTAATAATTTAAATAAATCTCTGATACAAAACTCTTTGTTGCTTTTATCGGTTTTATGTCTGCTGAAGCGCATTTAATATTTTCCACTGAAATGGTTTGCGATCCTGTATCCGCGTCAAGTTTGAATTTCTGGATCGGTTTTAATAATAAAGGCACCGGTGTATCGGAAGTGAATTCATTACTGTTCTTAATAAAATTATATACACCCGAAGTATCCGTCAATGATGTTACGGAATTCTTTTGAGATATATACTTCCAGGTGGAGATCCTGTTTTTGAATCTGATGGCGTATTCCGTTTCTTTCACATTTCCGCTTCCGTCAAGCATCCTGTGATTTACCGGTACAGAACCGTCAAAGAACAGATCAATGATTCCGAAAATATTTTCACCGCTGTTAATTTTATCCTCCGATATAACAAATTTTGTGACGTCTGACTCCTTCCAGTAACCTGCATTACTAACGTGCACCTGATTTCCTTTTTCAATATACTTCAATGCTTCATATAATTTGGAATCGCCCGGATTAAACAAAACATCTCCCGGAAATATTTCATTGTGATCCATGATATCATACTTTGATACTGAAATGAATTTTCTCTCTATCAGATCTTCCGGTGTTACATACTGCAGACCTGTAACTTCTTTCCAGTATGACAGATCATTTAAAGAAACCGCCTGACCCCGTGGAATGAATTTTATAGCTTCGAAATTCTTTGTTCCTGAATTGTCAGATACAATGTTCCCCTTGTGAATGTCAGAATGATTATTCTGATCAAATGCAGGGAATCTGTTCTTCAATAATTTTCTCCATCCGATGCCCGGTGGCGGCAGAGTTGTATTGTCTGAAATAGCTTCAAAAACATCCTGTCCGGACTGGATCAGAGAGCCCACTTCATATTCATCTCCCGGATCATGCCCGGGTATGCTTTTACTCAGATACAGCACATTTCCGGTTTCATTATCCGAACGGTTTGAAAAATAATAGATGCGGTCATTTAAACCGAATAATTTTATCCCTGAAAAATTAGAGAATGAAGGATTCTTTAATTTCAATATAAATCTTAATTTTGTGTCACTGTTAATATTTACAAATGGTTCATCACCATCAACTTCGATCATAGCAGTGAATCTATTTTTGACAAATCTGTACAGGATCCTGTTACCTTCGAAAGCTGACCTGCTTTTCAATGTCGGTATGATTTCAATGTCATCGAATGATTCAGCTTGTGTATAAAAATCATGCTGAATAAGTATTGTAAACAATATGCGGTAACTTGTTTTCATTCTAGTTTGTATAATCCTTTCCGCTGATTTCTATTTCTTTGATTGGTTCGCCTTCTGCTTCAGTCATCATTTCATCTATTGTAATGACTCTCATTTTATAAAGCACCGAGGGGAAATATTTACCGCCGAGCATTCCCCAGATCTGATTCAGCTGCTCAAAATTCAGGCTGTATAATTCGAATACAAGTTTTTCAATACCGGGATCCATCGAAGGGAAATTTACGGGAGTGAAAACATTTCTGTACTGGAAAAACTGAAATATCAATGAAAGCTGTTTAAGACCTTCTTCATAATTCTGATTGGTTACAAAAAGGCAATATAGATTCAAATGTAATTTCGGACTCTTGTAAATGACCTTGTTATCAATTTTTATGAAGTTTTCAGGATTGCGGGAAATCCTGTCTTCCTCAAGATTTATCAATGATAAATAGATCTTTTTTTCAGCAGATGAATCTTCAAGTACTTTAGATATGTTATCCAGTTTTACCGAATCTATTATATTGAGTTTTTGCTGAATGAATTTGTTGATCTCGTCTCTGATGAATTGCAATGATACGTCTATCATGATATGTTGATTTCAAAATTTTAAAATTTTAAAATTTAAAATGTAATTAGATATTTGCTGAATTATTTGAAATGATTTTGTGAGGAAATCCCTGGTGTGATGGAATATGGCGGACCTTGAAAGTTATCAATCGGTAACATGTATTAATCAACAAGCTGCATAATTCTTAATAGTGGGTATCTATAAGGACTTTCTCTGCTTTGTTCATACATATTAAAAAAAGAACTTTATAAAAGATAAGTTAATGTTACATATATTAGCTTTTCTGAAATTAATTTAATGAATAAAATTTTGTATATCAATATACTTATTGTAATTTAACTCATTAAAATTAATATTCGAATAACTTTTCAATTTCTATTCCATTTTATTGATTTGAATGTGCTATAATATCCTCTACCCTGAATGAAACTTTAATTCTTAAAATCTTCAAATACTCTCTTCCAGTCATTCTTCATGCTTACAATGTTTATCCCTTCTTTTACCGCTACTTCCAGTCCTTCAATCAAGGGACTTAGCTTAAATTCCCTGTCATACGCAACTTCCCTTCCATCGTCATCGTGATGAAGAATAAATGCTATTCCGTTATCTTTACTTAAAGTATATCTGATCATTGCCAGGTCTCCATCTGAATTACCAAATGCAAATACCGGCTTCTTCCCGATATGGAGATGAATGTTGTTTACTTTTTCATCTTTGTCATTAAAACTGTTAAGCTCCGGAAGTCTGACCAGAACCGGTATGTTCCCGTTATATTCTACCTTTGTCTTAAAACTGCTTCCGATAATTCTGTGATCAGGAATCCCATAAATATTTGTACAGACAGCTTTCATAAAATCTATCCCGCCACCTGAGACAATAAAATTTTTAAATCCATTATCTTCAAGATACCTTAACAATTCTATCTGTGGCTGATAGTAACATTTATAATAGGATTGCTTAAATTGAGGATGTACAGCTTTATCAAACCAGTTAACTACAAGTTTTTTAAAATCATCCGGTGTTTTCCCGTCCAGCACTGTTACTACAAACTCATAAATATCTTTCTTTGTCATTTCAGAAACCGTCTTCCAGTCCTGTTCATAAAAAGCCTTCAATGGCTGACTTTTTACTAGCTCCGGATCTTTCTCTCCAAGTTCTTTGATTCTGTCCAGACAATAAATTATCTGAATCTGAAAGGGCTGCTCGGTCCAGAGCGTTCCGTCATTATCAAAGACTGCAATCCTGTCTTCTTCCGGTATAAAATCAGGAGAACCTTCTTTGGTAATTTTATCTACGAAATCTGTAATACTTTTTTTTGTTGATGTTTCATTCCAGGATGGTAATTTGTTTTCAGACATATTTTGATTATTGATTTTGGATGTTGGATTCTTGATTTAAAATATTTTAATATTATTAATTACTTTTATAAAAATACATTCAAAAAAATATTTACAAAATTTCAATACACAATACTCAATACTCAATACTTCCCAAAAAACAACAGCCACTACATTTACATGCAATGGCTGTTAATATATAATTAAGCTATTTAAAAACGAACTAAGCTTCGGATTCTTCTTCTTTTACTTTTTTCTTTTTCTTAGCTTTTGGTTTTGCTTTTTCTTTCTCTTTTTCCTGCTCCACCTCTTCTTCTATTTCTTTTTCCTTTTCAAGAATATGATAATCTTCTTCCTTGTCTGTTACTATTATTTCCCTGTATTTCCTTAGTCCTGTTCCTGCAGGGATCAATTGTCCGATTATTACATTCTCTTTCAGTCCGAGTAAGTGATCAACTTTACCTCTGATTGCAGCGTCTGTGAGAACTTTAGTTGTCTCCTGGAATGAAGCTGCAGAGATGAAACTGTCTGTAGTAAGAGATGTCTGAGTAATTCCAAGAAGGACAGGATCTCCGGAAGCCGGAACTGCATCCTTGAACTTGATTGCTGCCTTGTTTTTTTTCTTTAAAGCCGCATTAAGTTCCTTTCCTTCTTTCTTGTTCATCTTATCACCTTCTTTTACTTTATCACTGTCACCCGGATCAGTTACTACTACCATTCCTTTAAGACTCTCATTTTGTTCAGCAAACAGATTTTTATGTATCACATCTCCTTCAAGGAAATTTGTGTCACCTGTATCTGTGACCTTTATCTTCTGAAGCATTTGTCTTACAATAACTTCTATATGCTTGTCATTTATCTTAACACCCTGGATTCTGTATACTTCCTGGATCTCATTTACAAGATATTCCTGAACTTCAGCAACACCTTTGATCTTAAGAATATCAACCGGATCAAACGCTCCTCCTGTTAATGGTTCTCCTGATTTTACAACATCACCATGTCTGACAAGAATGTGTTTCCCGATTGGGATCTTATAATCAACTGTCTTGCTTCCGTCTTTACTTATGATCCTGACTTCCCGGCTTCCTCTTGATATTTTACCTATCTCAACTGTTCCGTCGATCTCAGCTACCTTAGAAGGATTACTTGGACTTCTTGCCTCGAATAATTCTGTTACCCGTGGAAGACCTCCCGTAATATCTCTTGTCTTACCTGAATCTCTCGGGATCTTGACCATGATAGTTCCTGCTTTTACTTCTTCACCATCATCTACTAATAAGTTTGCTTTAGCCGGGATCAGATAAGAACTCAATGTCTTATCATTCTTCGGATTCAGTATCTGAATAGTAGGTGATTTTGTTTTGTCACGACTTTCAATTACGATCTTCTGGAAGTGACCTGTCTGTTCATCTTTTGCAAGTTCATATTGCTTGCCTTCGTCCATATCAAAATAACTGATAATACCGTCATCCTCAGCTACAATGACAGAGTTGTATGGATCCCATTCGTATAATATTCCGTTCTTCTTAACTTTCTCATTTGCTTTAACTTTCAGATGAGCTCCGTAAGGTACTGAATATTTAGCAAGCTGTGAACCGTTATCATCAATTACAAGTATCTGTCCGTTCCGGCTGAGTGATACAAACTCATTTCCAATTGCACCTTTATATTCTACTATCTTTATATTATCAAATTTAATCTTTCCTTCAAACTTAGAAGTGATCTGAGACTGTGTAATGATCTTACTTGCAGTTCCTCCGATATGGAATGTTCTTAAAGTAAGCTGTGTTCCCGGCTCACCGATTGACTGTGCTCCGATGATACCAACTGCTTCTCCTACTTCCACCATTTTACCGGTTGCAAGATTTCTTCCGTAACATTTTGCACAAACACCTCTTTTGGTTTCACATGTAAGTACAGACCTTATCTCTACTTCAGTTATAGGAGTTTCAGAAACCAGTTGTGATTTCTCTTCAGTGATAAGTTCACCGCTTTTTATTATTACTTTTTTGGTTAAAGGATTCACTACATCATTGACTGCTACTCTTCCAAGAATTCTTTCTGCTAATGTTTCTTTAACATCTTCTCCTTCTTTTAAAGCTTCAGTTTTCACACCTCTGATAGTTCCGCAGTCATCTTCCGTTATGATAACATCCTGAGCCACATCCACAAGTCTTCTTGTAAGATATCCTGCGTCGGCTGTTTTCAATGCAGTATCAGCAAGACCTTTTCTCGCTCCGTGTGTCGAAATAAAGTATTCAAGAATGGATAAACCTTCTTTGAAATTTGCAATAATAGGATTCTCAATGATCTCTCCTGCCTGACCGGTTAAAGATTTCTGCGGCTTCTGCATAAGTCCTCTCATACCTGCAAGCTGACTGACCTGCTCGGCAGAACCTCTTGCACCTGAGTCGATCATCATGTGCAATGAGTTAAATCCGTTCTTTGATTTTGTAAGATTCAGCATAAGATCCCTTTTTACTTCATCCCTTACGTGTGTCCAGATATCAATCACTTTGTTGTATCTTTCATTCTCAGAGATTATACCTCTTCCCTTTGACTTTTCAATAACTTCAACTCTTTTGTATGCTTCCTCAATAATTTTATCCTTCGTTGCAGGTACTTCTATGTCATCAATATTTACAGATAATCCTCCGATAGTTGCATACTTAAATCCAACCTCTTTAAGATCATCCAGGAATTTGGAAGTTACAAGATTGCCTACTTTGGCATAAATTATTCCTATGATCTCTGTCAGCTTTTTCTTCTTAAGTAATTCATTCATATAAGGCAGATCCTTCGGAACTATCTGATTGAAAATTACTCTTCCTGTAGTAGTTTCTATGACCTCACCTTTAATTCTAACTTTTATCCTCGCATGTAATCCAAGCATTTTATTGTCATATGCCATAAGCACTTCTTCCGGTGAGGAAAATAATTTTCCCTCTCCTTTATCACCGGGCATTTCCTTTGTAAGATAATAACATCCAAGCACCATCTCCTGATTCGGAGTTGTGATCGGCTCACCATTCTGTGGTGATAATATATTGTGTGACGAAAGCATCATGATCTGAGCTTCAAGCTGTGCTTCAAAAGACAATGGAACGTGTACTGCCATCTGGTCACCATCAAAGTCCGCATTGAAAGCACTGCATACAAGCGGGTGAAGTGTGATAGCTTTACCTTCTATAAGCACAGGCTGGAATGCCTGAATACTTAATCTGTGAAGTGTCGGAGCCCTGTTAAGCATTACAGGATGTCCGTCTATAACGCTTTCAAGAATATCCCATACTTCAGGTGTTCTCTTGTCAATTAATTTTTTAGCACTCTTTACAGTCTTAACATAATCCCTGTCGATAAGCCTTCTGATAACAAACGGCTTGAACAATTCAAGAGCCATATCTTTCGGAAGTCCGCACTGATGAAGCTTTAAGTCCGGTCCGACTACGATTACCGTTCTTCCTGAATAGTCAACTCTCTTTCCTAATAAATTCTGTCTGAATCTTCCCTGTTTACCTTTGAGAATATCAGATAAGGATTTCAATGCTCTGTTCTCAGCTTTGACAGCTGTCACTCTTCTTGAATTGTCAAGTAAAGCATCAACTGCTTCCTGAAGCATTCTCTTTTCATTTCTTAAAATAACTTCGGGAGCTTTTATATCTATTAATCTTTTTAATCTGTTATTTCTGATTATAACCCTTCTGTAAAGATCATTCAGATCACTCGTTGCAAACCTTCCGCCCTCTAACGGTACAAGCGGTCTTAACTCCGGCGGTATTACAGGCACTACATCAAGTACCATCCACTCCGGCTTGTTTGCTTTTCCGCCCGGCTTTACTCTGAATGCTTCAAGAACTCTTAACCTCTTAATGTTATCAGCTTTCTTTAATGCAGAAAGATCGCCTTTAAGCTCTCCTCTTAATCTTGTGATCTCCTCTTCCATATTAAGTCTGCGGAGCAATTCTTTAATGGCTTCCCCGCCCTGACCTGCTACAAATTTTTTCGGATCATCATCATCCATGTTCATTTCATCTTCACTCATCGCATCCAGCGCTTCTGTATATTCTTCTTCTGTAATAAGCTGTTGTTTCTGGAAATTTGTCTTACCCGGATTTATTACCACATAGGTCTCATAATATATAATTCTCTCAAGCTCTTTAGATGAAATTCCCAGAATGTATCCGATCTTTGTCGGCATTGATCTGAAATACCAGATGTGAACTACCGGAACACTTAAAGTAATATGTCCCATTCTTTCACGTCTTACACTCTTAAGATTTATTTCAACACCGCATCTGTCGCAAACTATACCTTTATACCTAATACCTTTATATTTTCCGCAGTGACATTCCCAGTCTCTTACCGGTCCGAATATCTTCTCACAAAACAAACCGTCTTTATCCGGTTTATAGGTTCTGTAATTAATAGTTTCCGGCTTTAATACTTCACCATAAGATCTCGATATAATTGAATCGGTCGAAGCAAGATTGATAGTTATCTTCGAAAATCTCTTTCTTTTGTGCTCTGTTTTAAAAGCCATTTTAACCTCTTTGTTTTATATTTAAAATTTTTATTCTAAGTAACTTTACAAAACCGCTATAGCGGATTACAACTATTCTACCAGGTTAATATCAAGACATAACCCCTGAAGCTCTTTCAGAAGTACATTAAATGATTCGGGTACTCCCGGTTCAGGTAAGTTATCTCCTTTGATTATCGCTTCATAGACCTTGCTTCTTCCTGTCACGTCATCACTCTTATAAGTGAGCATTTCCTGAAGAATATGTGCGGCTCCGTATCCCTGCAATGCCCAGCATTCCATCTCTCCGAATCTCTGTCCGCCAAACTGCGCTTTACCGCCAAGTGGCTGCTGAGTTATGAGAGAGTATGGTCCTATTGATCTTGCGTGGATCTTGTCATCTACAAGGTGAGAAAGTTTTAAAATATAAATGTAACCGACTGTTACTTTCTGATCAAACTTTTCTCCTGTCATACCGTCATACAGATCCGTTCTTGAATTGTTACTTAATCCTGCTAATTCAAGATATTCCATGATCTCTGCTACAGTAGCTCCGTCAAAAATCGGCGTTGCAAATTTCACCCCGAGATTTTTCGCTGCCCAGCCTAAAGCTGTTTCGTATAACTGACCAAGATTCATTCTTGATGGTACTCCGAGCGGATTCAATACTATATCCACCGGTGTCCCGTCCGGCATAAACGGCATGTCTTCCTGTGGTACGATCTTGGCGACAACACCCTTGTTACCGTGTCTTCCCGCCATTTTATCTCCTACAGAAAGCTTTCTCTTCTTCGCAACATATACCTTCGCAAGCTTTACAACTCCCGTCGGTAATTCATCTCCAAGTTTGACTTTATCTTTTAATCTCTTATATCTTTCCTCTATTTCATTCTGCTTGAAAGTATAATTTCTGTAAATATCCGGTATCAGAGAATTTGCTCTTGCATTATCCGACCATTCAGAATCATAATCAAATTCTGATAACAAATAATTCTGATTTTCTATCAGATTTACAAACGCATCTTTCTTAAATGTTGCACCGCTCTTTATTATGAAATTTCCTTTTTTGTCTTTTAATCCTTTGGATCCTTTACCCGTAAGAAGTATATCAAATTTTTCAGCGATCTTGTGATTAAGATCTTTGATCTCTTTCTTTCTTTCGGCTTCATATTTATCTATCTTTCTCTTTTCATCTCTCTTACTCTCAGTGTCTCTTGTTTTCCTTGAGAATAATTTTTTATTGATGACTATACCTTTTAATCCCGGTGTAGCTTTTAGAGATGCATCTTTTACATCACCTGCCTTATCTCCGAAAATAGCTCTGAGTAATTTTTCTTCAGGTGTCGGTTCGGTCTCTCCTTTTGGAGTGACTTTTCCGATAAGAATATCATTTTCTCTGACCTCTGCACCTATCCTTACAATTCCGTTCTCATCAAGATCCTTAGTAGCTTCTTCACTTACATTCGGGATCTCTTTGGTTAATTCTTCTTCACCTCTTTTCGTATCCCTGACCTCAAGACTGAATTCTTCAATATGGATAGAAGTATATACATCATCCGCTACAAGTTTCTCACTGATAATAATAGCATCCTCAAAGTTATATCCTCTCCACGGCATAAATGCAACAAGTACATTTCGTCCAAGTGCAAGTTCACCAAGCTGAGTTGAAGATCCGTCAGCTAAAATGTCACCTTTCTTGATCTTCTGACCTTCAGTTACAATTGGTCTCTGATTGATCGAAGTATCCTGATTGGTTCTGAGGAATTTAACAAGATTGTATTCAACTAATTTTCTGTCAGTAAAAGTCAGTAAACTCTCGTCAGAATCTTCCTTGATATTATATTTAACAATGATCTTATCTCCTGATACATATTCTACCACTCCGTCAGCTTCAGCTGCAAGCATGGTTCTTGAATCTCTGGCAACTATCTCTTCAAATCCTGTACCTACTACAGGTGACTCCGGTCTTAAAAGCGGAACCGCCTGACGCTGCATATTACTTCCCATCAGTGCTCTGTTTGCATCATCATGCTCAAGGAATGGAATTAAAGCTGCTGCTGCAGATACGATCTGATTCGTAGCCACATCCATATAATCTATTTCATCTGCCTTGAATAACGGAAAGTCACCTTTGAATCTTCCTTTTATTCTTTCATTCTCAAAATATCCTTTCTCATCAACCGGTGCATTTGCCTGCGCTATTCTGAAAAAGTTTTCTTTTTCTGCTGACAAATATTCAATTTTATCTGTGACTCTTCCATTTTCAACTTTTCTGTAAGGTGTTTCTATGAATCCAAGTTCATTTATTCTTGAATGAATACACAATGACGAGATCAAACCAATGTTTGGTCCCTCAGGTGTTTCAATAGGACATAATCTGCCGTAATGAGTATAGTGAACGTCTCTTACTTCAAATCCGGCTCTTTCTCTTGAAAGTCCGCCAGGTCCTAAAGCACTGATCCTTCTCTTGTGTGTCATCTCGGCAAGAGGGTTTGTCTGATCCATGAACTGTGACAACTGACTCGTTCCGAAGAATGAAGACAACGCACTTGTAATTGGTCTTGCACTGATCAGTTTTGAAGGCACCAGATTCTCTTCGTCATGAATACTCATCTTGTCTCTGATCGTTCTTGACATTCTTGAAAGTCCTAATGAAAACTGTGCAGATAACTGTTCGTTAACTGTTCGGACTCTTCTGTTACCAAGGTGATCAATATCATCAACTTCTTTATTTCCGTCTACAAGATCTCTCATATAGTTAATGATATGAACTATATCTTCCTGTGTCAGAATCGTAATATGCGGATCGATCTTTGTATCCAGTTTATAATTGATCTTGTATCTTCCGACATTTCCAAGATCATATTTTTTTGTGTTGAAAAATAATTTCTCAATATAGCTTCTTGCATTCTCTGCTTCAGATTCCGCCAGAGCTGCAGCGGCTTTCTTATCTTTAGGAGTTAACTCAACAGGTGTCTTTTCCAGCAATATATTGCTTTCGTCTTCTTCACTTATTATGGTGTTATAAATTATCTCTTCACCGTCAGTCGGATTGCTTTTCAGAAGATTAAGCTCTTTCATACCTGAAGAAACTATCTTCGCAAGCATCTCATCTGTCAGTATAGTATTCTCTTCAATCTCAAGATCATCACCGGTTTCTTTGTTGATCACTTTTTCAAGTACTCTTCTGCCTACAAAATCAAGATAATTCTTATCTGTTAATTTTACATTTTCGACTAAACCAAATAACTCAAGCATCTGAACATGTTCATTTAATCCTAAAGCTCTTAACAGTGTAGAGAAATAGAATTTCTTTTTTCTGTCAATATATGCGTATAATAAATTGTTGATATCAGTAGTGAATTCAACCCAAGAACCTCTGAAAGGTATCACTCTGGCTGAATATAATTTTGTTCCGTTTGCGTGAATGGATTCACTGAAAACTACTCCCGGAGATCTGTGCAGCTGACTTACTATGGCACGCTCTGCGCCATTAATAATAAAACTGCCTCTCGGTGTCATATACGGCAGGTTTCCAAGATAAACATCATTTTCTATAGTATAATTGTATTCTTTTGCTGCCGCATTCGGCTTAGTGGAAAGTCTTAGTCTAGCTTTTACCTGGACAGCGTAAGTAAGCCCCTGCTCCTGGCATTCAATAACCGAATAGTGCGGTTTCTCCAGATAATAATCAACGAATTCAAGTATTGCCGTCTCTCTCGAATCAGAAATAGGAAAGTTATCTTCAAAGACCTTCTGCAGTCCCTGTGACTTCCTTCTGCTTGCAGGAACATCTTCCTGCAAAAAATCTATATATGACTGAATCTGAACATTGAGGAGATCCGGCGGATCATGTGTGATCGAAGTTTTTGCAAATGTTAACCTTTTGTTCTTACTGCTTATAGGTTTTAATTTTAAATCGACTTCTTTTTTTTCCAATTTTTACCTCAGGAATTTTAATAACTAATCCCGGCTGATAATATTGCCGGGACTAATTAATATTTAAAAAATATATTTATTGTAAAGATGATTTTTAGATTTGTTTTAAAAAGAATTATTTCAATTCTACTTTTGCACCGGCTGCTTCTAATTCAGCTTTCAGTTTTTCTGCATCTGCTTTTGAAACATTCTCTTTAATTGGCTTAGGAGCGCTTTCTACAAGCCCTTTTGCCTCTGTTAATCCAAGACCTGTTGCATTCTTCACAGCTTTGATCACATTGATCTTCTGTGAACCTGCTTCAGCAAGTATGACTGTAAATTCAGTTTGCTCTTCTGCAGGAGCTGCTGCTCCGCCTGCTGGTGCTCCGCCTGCCATCATGACAGGTGCTGCTGCTGTTACACCAAATTTATCTTCCAGTATTTTTTTTAATTCGGATGCCTGTGTTAATGTTAACTCTCCGATTTGATCTGCTATTTCCTGTACTGACATTTTTTTATTCCTTATTAAGTTAAATTTTTATAAAAAAGTTTCTTTTAGTTTAAGCGGCATTTTTTCTGCCGACTTCTTCTATTACACTGAAAAGATCTCTCATTGTCGCATTGATAGATCCAACTATTCCGGATGCTGGTGAATCAAGCGATCCCAGAATTGAAGAAATGATCTCTTCTTTAGACGGCAATGAAGCCAGAGTATTCAGCTGTTTGGAATCATAAACCTCATTCTCAACTATTGCCAGCTTTAGCTTTGGTCTGTCTAATTTATCGGCAAATTTTTTCAGTATCTTTGCAGGTGCTACAGGATTTTTGTATGCAAATACAATACTTGTAGGACCGTGAAGTATTTCATCAAGCTTTTCCAGATGAGATGAATATTTCTCCGATTCTTTTAAAGCTCTGGATGTAAGTGTATTTTTTACAACCTTATACTTTAGATCGGATTTATAAAAATCCTGTCTGAGCTCATTTACTTCTTCCACAGTCAATCCCGCAAAATCAGTGAAATACATAGCCTCGGAAGATTCGATCAATTCCTTGATCTCCCTGACTGACTCTGCTTTTTGTTCTTTATTCATTTATGTCTGTTTATAAATTAATGGTTCGAATTAAATTTGCCTGCCTGAAGCGGGGCAAGCTGATTTTTTATTACTGTATTTCGAGTGCGTAAAATTGTATAAATTAAATTATGCTGCGGTTTTTATTGCAGAAACACTTTTATCCAGTTTAACTCCCGGTCCCATCGTCGAAGAGATCGTTATGCTCTTTACATACGTTCCTTTGGATGCTGCCGGTTTGAGTTTTAAAATTGTATTGATAAATGCCAGTATATTTGCTTTAAGCATATTTTCATCAAATGAAAGCTTTCCTACCGTCGAATGCACTATTCCTGTCTTATCAACTCTGAAATCGATCTTACCTGCTTTGACTTCCTTTACTGCCTGACCTACATTCGGAGTGACTGTTCCGCTTTTTGGATTTGGCATCAAACCTCTTGGTCCAAGAACTTTTCCTATCTTTCCTAATTCACTCATAGTATCAGGAGAAGCAATGATAACATCAATATCAGTCCACCCATCCTGGATCTTCTTTATATAATCATCAAATCCGACATGATCAGCACCGGCTTCTCTTGCCTCATCGTGCTTTTCAGGTTTTGCAATTACAAGGACTCTCACTGTCTTTCCTGTTCCGTGAGGAAGTGAAACAGTTCCTCTTACTACCTGATCTGCATGCTTAGGATCTACTCCCAGTCTCATTGCAATATCAACGGATTCATCAAACTTAGCTGCCTTTGCTTTCTTTAACTCTGCAACTGCTTCTGATAAACCATATTCTTTTGTAACATCAATTTTCTTGCTGTTCTCTTTTTGCTTTTTAGTTAATTTCATATTAAAATTTCTTTTAAAATTTCGCTTTTAAAATATCTCTTCTAAAATACCTCTTCGGTTTTTAACCGGAATTTAATATCAGTTTTCTACGGTCAGTCCCATACTTCTTGCTGTTCCCGCTATCATTCTCATTGCTGCCTCTACATCATGCACATTAAGATCCGGCATTTTGGTTTCAGCTATTTCACGTAACTGCTTTTTTGTAACCTTACCGACTTTTGTTTTATTCGGAACTCCGGATCCTTTTTCAATACCTGTGGCTTTAATTAGCAACACCGCTGCAGGTGGGGTTTTAGTAATAAAAGTAAATGATTTATCCGAAAACACCGTGATCACTACCGGAATGATCAAACCTTTTTTATCCTGAGTTCTTGCATTAAATTGTTTACAGAATTCCATTCCGTTTACGCCTCTTTGTCCGAGAGCCGGACCTACAGGAGGAGCCATAGTAGCTGAACCTGCGGGAATCTGTAATTTTATAAAACCTGTTATCTTCTTTGCCATTGTTTAAAAATATTATAATTAATTTATTTTTCTTTTTCTATTTGTGTTAATTCAAGTTCTATAGGAGTCTTTCTTCCGAATATACTTACCATTACTTTTACCTTGAGCTTTTCAAGATTTACCTCAAGAATATTTCCGCTGAAATTGTTGAACGGTCCGCTTGTTACTTTTACCGGATCACCTACATTCAACTGTATATCAAGCTTTTTATCATCACCTTCTTCATTCAATATCGCTTTGATCCTCTTTACTTCTGACGACTTCAATGAGATCGGCTCTAGTCGTTTGCCTTTTATGCTTTTCGACCCAACCATATTTATAATAGATGGTGTCTTTGAAATAAAATCCCTGATCTTATCATCCAGATCTGCTTCTATAAGAATATATCCGGGTAAAAAATTCTTTGATTTTACCTTTTTCTTTCCGCCTTTTACTTCATAAATTTTTTCCAGAGGAATAAGTACATTCCTGATCTTATGTCCCATATTTTCATTCCGGATCTCATTATCAAGAAAAGCTTTTACCTTATTCTCATGACCGGAAATTATCCTTACCGCATACCACTTGAAATTTTCATCTTCTTCCTCTTCAGCAGATTCTTCTGCCGGTTTATCCGATTCCTTGTTTCCTGAATTTTCATCCGGAGAATCAATTGGATCAGATTCTGCAACTTCGGTTACTTCAAGAGTTTCTTCCGTATTATCTCCCATCTTTTCTTCCAATTCTTCAGGTTCTGTTTTTTTATTTTCGTTTGTCATTTTTACTGATTATCTAAAATATTGCTTTTAATAATTCACTTATTCCTTTATCTATTATATATACTATAACCGAAGTTATTAACATTGTAATAACTACCACCTTGGTGGAATCTATTAATTCTTCTTTCTTTGGCCAGGACACTTTTTTCATCTCTTTGTAAATGTCCTCAAAAAAATTTATTATCTTATCTTTCATAAAAGGTTTAGTTTTCTGATGCACGGGAGGAGGGACTCGAACCCCCAACCAACGGTTTTGGAGACCGCTACTCTACCAATTGAGCTACACCCGCATGTCTATTTATAACTTTCTTATTTAGACTCACGGTGTAATACATGCTGCTTTGTCCACTTACAGTATTTCTTCATTTCTAATCTTTCCTTAGAATTTATTCTGTTCTTCGTAGATACATAAACCGACTTACCTTTATGAGGACCTTCTACGCTTACTAATTTTATTTTTACTCTTGAACCTTCTTTTGCCATGACTATATTAATTATTTAAAATTATTTAAACTATTCTGATCTCAGATTTCCAGGGGTATAATAAAGAATTTGTTGAAATGATTTTATTACTCTGCTTTCTTGTAGTTTATAAAAATTCTTGTTTCTGAGCTGATGACCGGGATTGAACCGGTGACCTCTTCCTTACCAAGGAAGTGCTCTACCAACTGAGCTACATCAGCTTATCAATTCCCAGCCAATTGTAACATATTAACTCTTTAAGAAATAATCTTAACCGGTTTCTTTTATACAAATCCTCCTTAACTATTGGAAAATTTTCCGGATTCAGCTATTACGTTTGAGCGGGAGACGAGACTCGAACTCGCGACCAACAGCTTGGAAGGCTGTGACTCTACCAACTGAGTTACTCCCGCATTCTCTTTCTTTAATTTTAAACTTAAAATCCATTTTAAAAAAACTCTAAATCACTCTTAACTACTAACTACTAACTTTTAACTTTTAACTTTTAACTTTTAACTTTTAACTTTTAACTTTTAACTTTTAACTAAGTTATGTGGGTAGGGAAGGATTCGAACCTCCGAAGACATTTGTCGACAGATTTACAGTCTGTTGCGTTTAACCACTTCGCTACCTACCCGGAATTCTTACTTTATTTAACCTTCCCAAAATTACACTCAAAAATATATCGCAATATATAACAATAAGAGTTTGGGAAAAGAGATAAAAATACCTATTTCAAGTTACTAAATCAATATAATTTTTAAGGAAAATATTATTTATCCAAATTTAGTTTTATGCCGTGTTTCTGTATAAATTATTAGTTTTTTTAACCGGAATGAATATTTTATTTATTTCACTGTATTTTTAAAAAATCTTTATAACAGGTTAAGCTTCAATACACTGTCAATTTTGTCTTTTTGGTTCTTTAGATTTTTTAATCTTTCATTTATTGCATCTCTTTCGGAAGATGAGATCAGTCCGTTTTCGGCATCTATTTCATCAGCAGAAGTATACAATGGAAACCTTTGCTCTTCATCTTTATAAAATAAACTTATCTTTCCCTCTGCATAACACCTGATGTTCAGCTCCTGACCTTCCCTGTATTTTTGTTTGGTATTCAGCGCAACAAGATTTTCCTTCATGTTATTTAAAGCTATATACATGTCAGTTTCAACTTTTTTTTTTATACTTAAAGAAAGCATGACAGCTTCAGCTCCTCCTTCGGGAGACATATTACTCAGTACTTTACCCTGCTCCCTTATTTCCCTTTCCAGATTATTATATTTTATAACAGAAGAGATCTTACTTTTCAGGATCTCTATGTTCTCCGATAATATATTATTTTCTCTTGAAATAAAATTTTCCGGAAACGTAGAAAGTATAAGCTTTCCGTTATTTAATTCATTTAAAGCCTCACTGTATTTTTTATTGGAATTAAGTTTCTTTGCATTATCAAGTTTTTCCCTGTATTCCTTGTAAGCAGTATTGTAAATATTATTAAAAAGGTTTTTTGCTTCAGTAGAATCTATACCGGAATATATTTTATTGTAATATTTAAGAGCAAGTCTCCAGTCATCCTTGTAGTATTTCTTAGAGATCTCATAAGAATACTGATTTATCCGGCTTAATGCTTTTTCCTTGTTTTTTCCGTTTGGATAGGATCTTAAAAACGTTTCATAATTACTTATCATTTTTTCCGTTGTTTCAAGGTCTGCAGCATTATCACTCTTCACGAGTTCGGAAAATTCCCTGTCTTCCTTGAGAACAAAAGTATAATAACCTATGTAACCGATTGCACCTATTATTGCAATAATGATCAGGATGATGAGTATATTCTGATAGATCCTTCTTCTGTTTTGCTCCGGGATCTTTTCTTTGGCTACTTCTAAGCGGGTGTTTACAAAATTTGCTTCAACTTCGTCTGCATATTTCAGAACATTCTTGTAATAAACTTCTGCAGCTTTATAATCCTTTTTTCCGAAAGCCTCGTCTGCGCTTGTCATCAGATTCATTTTATTGTTGATCAGTGATACTGCCTTGTTGTACAGATTTTTTAGCTCGGCGTTTCTCCTGTCAATCGCAAGTAATTGCTTGGATTCATAGATCGCTTCCGAAAACTGATTTCTGTTAATAAGATATTCAATATTTATGATTGCCTCTCTTACAGATGTAAATTCATCATCTCCTACAAGCTTTTCACCGCATCCGTATACCGCACACCCTTTATTTTCAATCCAGCAATCCTTATGATAAGGGGATGAACAGGATGGACAAAAAAATGTCTCGTTATCATTCTTTATCGGTGTCTGGCAAAAATTGCAGGTATTTTTAGTTACTTTGTATGTACTTTCATCCATATATAATATCTGATATATATAATACTAAATTTCTTTTTTTTAATTTCCTGTTTTAAAAATAAACATAAGTCAGCTTTATAATAAAACCAAAACCTAAAGCTATCAATAATATACCTGTAAAATAATTTAACTTATTGAGTACACTTGGTTTTAGTTTTTCGGAATGTCTGAAAATAAGTTTTGTCATTAAATAAAACCAAACTGAAGTACCTGTCAGAACACCAATTCCGAGCAGCAATCCCGTAAAAAAATTTGAATTTATAATACCGTAACTTTTGAGATATCCGACGGCTGCAAACCAGGAAGCCGGTAAAGTTACTGAAGACAGACACATTACAATTCCAAGTAAAAAACTCTTGACTACGTCAGAATGGCTTTCTTCAAATTTTTTAGTATGAAAAATTCTGTCCATTCCTACTTCTGTCTTTTTAAAAACCGACTCTACCTTTGTAAACTTATTTTTTAATTTTTCATCAAACTTTTCAGGCGCATCTTCCGATATTTCAATCAGCTTGCTTTTGGTTTTCAATATTTTTATACCGTATATTATTACAACCAGACACCCGGCAAATGCTAGCAATGTTTTTAAAAGATATTCATTATTTAAAAAAAATTCATTTACATTTTCCGGCAATACCGAAACAAGCAATGAAACTCCGCCATATGCAATCAATATATAGATCATATCCATAAATCCGGCACCAACGCCTATAGCAACAGCATTCTTAAATTGTTTCTTTAATCCCCTTTCTATTATCGCAAAATAAGTTGGTCCAAGTGGAGGCATAGAGAAAAGAAATCCGATAATAAATCCAACAACAAAACCTGTAATCAAAAATTTTTTTTTAAAATTAGCTAATCATAAAAGCATATTCAATTTCAATTTAAAAGATCCGGAACAATAAAAAAAAAGTAAACCGAATTCAAACCAAAGTAAAAAATTCTTCACTTCCTAAATAGTGATGCCTTATGACATTTGCTTTCACCAGATTCACAAGAGTTCTGCTGGCTCTGCGTTCTGAAATGTTTACAAGTTTCTTGAATCCCTTAACTGTGATCTTCTCATTCTTATTTAGAAAATCAAACAATGTCTTTTCCATGTCTCCGATATAAACTTTCAACGCGGGGGAATCTTCATTCGAATTCCTTAATATCCTTATCGTTTCTTTTGAAGCAAGTATGCTTTTATCATTAAGCCTGACATATACTTTTTGCTCATCTTCATTTTCAGTAACCAGACGGTGAGGCTTTATTCTGCTCTCTTTTATATCCACGATCACTATATCCTTGCTTTTATAAAGCATTATCTCAGTCGTAAATTCGATCTCAGGCTCGCAATAGAATCTTGCCGCTGTTGATATCAATTCCAGTTCGCCTTTCTCACTTTCAACGCCTTTTACGGTTTTGTCATCATCTATCCCAAAAAGTATTTTCCCGCCTTTTGAATTTGCAAAAGCGATCATTTCCTTTGCTATCTTTTCTGTTGAAGAAAATTTTCTTTTAAATTCAACACGGTCATTTTCACCGCCTTCAATCAGCTCATGTAATTCAACTAAATACATTTATATATAAATATTTTGATTATTGGTTTTATCAATGAAATCCTGAAGTATGATCTGTGCAGAGATACTGTCCACTCTGCCTTTTTCCTGTCTTTTCTTTCTGCTTAATCCTGAATTTAATATACTTTCCTGCGCAATTTTACTGGTTAATCTCTCATCAAAATACACAATTTCAGCATCAATGTTATTTCTCTTCAGTCTTGATTCCAGCTCGGATCTGAATTTTTCCACCGCTTCTGTCTGAATTGTCTTTTCTGATTTAAAGTTCAATGGATATCCTATTACAATTTTTTCTATCTTTTCTTCTATGATTACCTTTATCAGATTTCCAAAAAACTTACTGTCATTTATAATAAAATCCCTCGAAAACGAATACTTCTTATTTTCATCACTTACGGCTATACCGACTCTTTTTGATCCGTAATCAATTCCAAGATATTTTGTAAAATTAACCAAATAATTTAAGCTTTTAGAATTTATTTTTTTCTTAGAAATTCTTTTAAAACCTTGCCCGGTTTAAAATGAACTTTTCTGCTTTCGGGTACATATATAAACTCACCTGTGTTTATATTCCTTGCCTTGGGCTTTGCTTTTGTCTTCTTGACTTCAAAAACACCAAAATCCCTTATCTCAATTCTTATCACGGGATCTGCTTCCATTACCATCTCCCTTAATGATTCTATAAATGAATCCACTATCAGTTTATGTGTCAGCTTCTTTCCTGTTAGCTTATCTTCAAGCTTTGCCTCAATATCTGTCCGTGTCAGAGTCCTTACTCTTTCAGATTTTTTATTTTCCATTTGAAATTTTATTTAACTGCTTCTCTGAATCTTCTGTAATAAAGGTATGACGAATACGTGATAAGCAATATACATAAATAATACAGATATGAATTGATCTCTTTCAGCACCGGTGAATTTATTATTGAGAACAACAAAACAACTCCAATAAAAAATACCGCCGTCTTACCCGGATAGTTTGACATTAACCTGATATCCTTTTTTTTATCCAGATATATTCCGCATCCGAGTATTATTACATCTCTCAGAACTATGATCAATACAAACCATAACGGAATTCTTCCAAGATACAATAATATAAGGGCAATCACTGTAACCGAGATCTTATCCGCAAGAGGATCAATTATTTTTCCGAATTCTGATACCTGATCAAATTTCCTGGCTAAATAACCGTCAAGCAGATCCGAAAAATACATACATAGAACAATTACAATAATTAGAGTATTTTTATCTTCAAATTCATATAACATGAGATAGCTCAATGGAATAAGAAGAAATATCCTTATTATTGAAAGTAAATTTGGTATATAAAAAATCTCTTTTGAATATCTCACGGGTCAAAATAATGAAATTAAAAAATAAATGTAACAATCAAAAATATTATTTTAATATTTTAACGACTTTAATATAAATACGGAAAATGCAGTACACTTATCTTGATAATGCTTCAACTACAGCTATAGATCCCGAAGTCCTTGATGCAATGATGCCCTATCTCAAAGAAAATTTCGGGAATGCTTCTTCTATTCATTCTTTCGGAAAATCCGCAAAAGTTTTGCTAGAGGATGCAAGAGATATTGTTGCGGAATTCATAGGCGCAAGCTCCAAGGAGATCTTTTTTACTAACAGCGGAACCGAGTCTAACAATTTTGCAATCAAAGGTCTGGCTTTTAATTTTTTAAATTCCGGTAATAACCATATAATATCCACTTCCATTGAACATTCTGCCGTCCTTGATACATTGAATTTCCTTCAGGAAAAATTCAAATATGAAGTTACTTTTATTAAACCTACACCCGATGGGATCATTCTGCCTGAAAAAATTGCCTCCGCTATAAAAGAAAATACTTTCCTTATATCCGTTATGCATTCAAATAACGAAACCGGGATAATTAATGATATTAAAAGTATATCAGATTTAATTTTAGGTAAAGATATTTTTCTTCATACTGATTCCGTTCAGAGTATCGGTAAAACTGATTTTAATGTAAACGAATTGAATATCAATTCCGCCACTGTTTCCGCTCATAAAATTTACGGACCTAAAGGCATTGCAGCATTGTATGTCAGAGATAAGACCCCGGTGGAAAAATTCATACACGGTGGCATGCAGGAAAGAAACATGAGAGGCGGAACAGAGAATATTGCTTCTATTGCCGGATTTAAAAAAGCTATTGAGTTGCTTAATTTAAATTATGAAAAAGACATTTCTCATTACAGATCACTTAAAGATCATCTTACTGAAAAGTTGAAAGCAAAATACAGAGAAGGTATAATCTTCAACTCGGGAGAATTTAACAGTCTGCCAAATATTGTAAATATCTCATTTGATAAAAATATACTGGAATATGACGAAGAGATGGTTCTGATAATGCTTGATCTTAAAGGTATCGCTGTCTCCGGCGGTTCAGCATGCACAGCCGGTACACATAAGCCATCTCACGTGCTGACTGAAATTGGATTAGATCAGAAAACCGCACTGGGTTCTGTCAGGATCTCATTTGGAAGAAATAATACTGAAGACGATGTGAATATATTTGTTAATGCTTTGAGTGAAATAGTTAAACCGAAATATTGATCACTTGCTTTTCTTCAATTCATTGAATCCGATCTCATCTTCGGATAATTCTTTGCCGTGAGTTTTTCCTTTTTTAAAGATCAGGTTTTTAAGACTTATTATTATCCCGGAAAAAATATAAAAAAGGCAGAATGAAAATGATCCTTCACCATCGGTAATTATTGTAAGAATAATTCCTATCAGCAGGATAATAAATACGATCGGATTTTTTTTGACAGAATGAAGTGAAGGTTTCGGAAATGTATCATATTTTACCCTGCTTACCATTAACACCGGTAATGCTACCGAAAGGATTATCAAAACAATAATACTGACCTGTTCTGAAAATATTTTATTGTGATAAAAAAGTATGTAAGTGCAAATTGTCATTGCCGACATTGGTACCGGCAAACCGTTGAATTTATGTTTATCAAAACCAACAAGCTGAACATTGAATCTTGCCAGACGAAGTGCTCCAAATACCATTATAAGCGAAGCAATAAAAGCTCCTATATCTCCAAGTTCTTTGAAATAAACATTATAAATCAGATATGATGGTGCGACACCAAAAGATATTACATCGGATAATGAATCAAGCTCTACTCCGAATTCGCTCGATGAGTTTGTAAGTCTTGCAGCCAGACCGTCCACAGCGTCAAACAAGGAAGCATAAATTATGAATAAACTTGCTTCGGTAAAATTTCCGTTTGCTGAATGTATAAGAGACATAAATCCGCAAAAGGCATTTAAGACTGTAAAAAGACTGGGAATGAATTTTCTCGAAATGAGCATATTAAAATTCTGCTATAATGGTTTCTCCGCCTGTAACTATCTGATCAAGCTTGACGAAGATCTTTGTCTCTCTTCTTACTATAATATCCACTCTTGAACCAAATTTTATCATACCGAATCTTTCTCCGGCTTTCACATCACTTCCTTCCCCGATATCATATACAATCCTGCGGGCAACAAATCCGGCTATCTGTTTGAATAATATTTTATTTCCGGTTGCTTCATTCTCTATCCCTATCTCAGATCTTTCATTTCTCTCGGATGATTTGGGATCAAAAGCTACAAGATATTCCCCTTTCACATACTTCAGGAATTTCACCTTACCGTTCAATGGGATCCTGTTTACATGCACATTAAGAGGAGAAAGAAAAATGCTTATCTGCATAAGCGGTTCATCTTTTTCAAAAATATTTTTCTCCTTGTTAATGATCTCTTCAATTACAACAACTTTACCATCAGCAGGTGAAAGGATCTGATTTTCTTTCAGATCCGATGGGTTTTTTCTGTCGGGATCACGAAAAAAATAAAGAGAAAACAGCCAGAGAAATATGCCGATTGCAATAAGAATGAATTTCAGTATAAGAATATTAATGAAAAAAGAAGACCCGAATAAAATTAATCCGCCAACAAAAACCTGTAAGAGTACATCTTTTCCATAATGAGTTAATTTCATCCTGCAACTCTGTTCTTAATTTCGAGATACGATTCTTCAACTTCACCGAGGTCAAATCTGAATCTGTCCTTATCCAGTTTCTTATTAGTTTCCATATCCCATAATCTGCATGTATCAGGTGAGATCTCATCTGCAAGTATTATATTATTGTTTTTATCCTTACCGAATTCAAGTTTAAAATCCACCAGTCTGATATTCTTTTCTTTAAAGAATTTTAACAGGAGATCATTTATAAACAACGCCATTTTTCTGATCACATCCAGTTCGGATTTATTTGCAAGTCCGAGAGCATAAATATGTTCATCGGTAAATAACGGATCACCGAGTTCATCTGATTTCAGATAATATTCTATGATAGGCTTTTCAAGATCTTTTCCCTCTTCAAAACCAAATTTCTTTACAAGACTTCCGGCTGCTACATTTCTGCAAACTACCTCTACTTTGATGATGTCAACTTTCTTAACAAGCATTTCATCATCGGAAATTTTTTTTAAAAAATGTGTGGGAATGTTTTTAGAAGCCAGATACTCAAAGATCACCGATGAAATTGTATTATTGATCTCGCCTTTATGAGAGATCTTATCTTTTTTCAATCCGTTGAATGCAGTTGCATCATCCTTGAATTTCTGAAGATAAATATCAGGATCATCTGTGGTATATATTTGTTTTGCTTTACCTTCGTATATTAATTTATTCATATGTTTTATTTGCAAATTACTTAATTTATTGAAAAGATTCTATTGAGTAACAATGTTAATTTGGCAATATTAGTTAATAGTTAATAGTTAATAGTTAATAGTTGATAGTTGATAGTTGTTATTAAATAGTTAAAAAATTTTATGGCAGGCTTTTTGCCTCAAATCCACCGCCGCGGATCAAAGGCTTATAGAAGTTACTTTTTATGGCTTTTTATCCTTAGAGTCTTAGAGCCTTTGAGGCAAAAAAACGATTAGGACAGAGTTTGCAATTGATTTAATTTTTTTTATCAAATGGTTTGAATTTCCCGTCAATAATTCGTATTTTGACAGATTCTAAAAGCTAGTAACGGGGCTATAGCTCAGTTGGTAGAGCGTCTGAATGGCATTCAGAAGGTCAGCGGTTCGACCCCGCTTAGCTCCACCATTAAATAATAATCGAATTTTTATATAATTTATACAAAAATAAAATGTACGCAATAGTAAACATAAAAGGTTGTCAGTATAAAGTTACCGAAAATCAGAAGGTATTCATTCCAAAGTTAAAGGATGATATCGGATCCAAAGTATCTTTCAGTGAAGTACTGATGTTCACGGCTGACGATAAGTCTTTTGAAATAGGCGCTCCTGTTTTATCAAAGACAGTTGAAGCCACTGTTTTAAACCATGTTAAAGATGACACGGTAATAGTCTTCAAGAAAAAAAGAAGAAAAGGTTACAAAGTCAGAAACGGACACAGACAAAATTATACTCAGATCGAGATCAATTCGATCAAGTAATTACAGATAAAGTGTTTTGATACAAAGGATTCTGAATGTAAGATGAATTTTTATTAATAAATTTTAAAACTAATAAATTTTAATTAAAGATATATGGCACACAAAAAAGGACTTGGAAGTTCTAAAAACGGCAGAGATTCAAATGCCCAGCGTCTGGGAGTAAAGAAATTCGGCGGCGAGCTTGTTAAAGCCGGGAATATCCTGATCAGACAAAGAGGCACAAAATTCCTTCCCGGAAACAATACCGGACTTGGTAAAGATTATACTATCTTTTCACTTACTGACGGACACGTAGAATTCACTACCAAAAAAGGAAAGAAAACCATACATGTACTCCCTCTGCAGAATGCATAATTATTATGCAAGATCTTAAAATCACAGGTTATTCCGGACTTCCGGAGTAACCTTTTTTATTTAACTTAAAAATTAATTTCATATGAAAGTAACCGTTGTAGGCGCAGGAAATGTAGGAGCGACCTGTGCTAATGTAATAGCTCATAAAGAACTCGTAAGAGAAGTGATACTCCTGGATATTAAAGAAGGTATCGCTGAAGGTAAAGCACTTGATATCTGGCAGACCTCCGGAGTCAATAATTATGATACCCGTGTCACTGGTGTCACGAATGATTATTCCAAAACCGCAGGATCTGATGTAGTGGTAATTACATCCGGTCTTCCGAGAAAACCCGGAATGAGCAGAGACGATCTTATCTCCACTAATGCTGAGATCGTAAAATCAGTTACAGAAAATATTATCAAACATTCGCCTGATACAATACTCATAGTCGTATCGAATCCGCTTGATGTAATGACTTACTGCGCTTATGTAAGTTCTAAACTTCCATCCACGAAAGTAATGGGAATGGCCGGAATACTTGACACTGCAAGATACAGAGCATTCCTTGCCGAAGCGCTTGACTGTTCACCAAAGGATATCAGCGCTATGCTTCTTGGCGGTCACGGTGATACAATGGTGCCGCTTCCAAGATATACAACCGTCAGCGGAATTCCGGTAACTGAATTGATCGATGAAGACAAACTAACAGCTATTGTTGAGCGAACAAAAAAAGGCGGAGGTGAATTAGTAGCTTTAATGGGAACTTCTGCATGGTATGCTCCCGGCGCTGCTGCTGCTCAGATGGTGGAATCCATATTAAGAGATCAGAAAAGAATTTTCCCTGTTTGTACATGGCTTGACGGTGAATACGGTCAGAAGGAAATCTATCTTGGAGTTCCTGTGGTACTCGGCAGGAAAGGTATTGAGAAGATCATCGAACTTAAACTAAATGAAGATGAAATGAATCTTCTTAATGAATCTTCTAAAGCCGTGAGAGAAGTTATGGAAGTATTTGATAAACTGAACAGTAAATAAATTATCATATAAACTTACAATTCCGGAATATCTGATATTTCGGTACTGTATAATGTAAATTATTATTTA
>JAGQWH010000029.1 GCA_020437545.1 Ignavibacteriota bacterium | reverse complement strand
CGATGGTATGATAGCCGGAAGAGGTTATATTGCGCTTGCTGCAATGATAATAGGTAAATGGAAACCGGTTAATATTTTCTTTGCATGCCTGATGTTCTCTGCTTTCGAAGCGTTGGAAATTTCACTGCAGGTTTCGGGAACGGACATTCCAGCTCAACTTATACAAATGCTTCCTTATCTTATCACAGTTCTTGTACTAATCGGATTCATTGGTAAAACAAGACCACCGGCTGCAGATGGAACCCCTTATTAGATTTGGGATTTTTGATTTTTGATTTTTGATTTTTGATTTTTGAATCAAAACTGGTTCACATTTCAGATTAATCAATACCCAATACCCAATACCCAATACCCAATACTCAATACTAATTAATAAAGTCCCATACGATCGTAAATCTCGATATCGCATTAAGAAAACCTCCGCGGTCATCAAGAGGATACACGTAAGTATTATAGACAAGCGAATTGAATATGTTTGCAATGGTAAGATTTATGTTTGCTTTGCCGATCCGTGCACCTACATAGAAGTCTGCTATGAACTGATTTGTTTGCGGAAAAGCACCATTTGTATAATTTGATGAATAAAGTAGCTGATTCTGTAATGTAATATAATCTATATTGTAATATTTAATATTGAATCCTGTCTTTAATTTAAGTTTCCCTCTGAATAAAATATCCTTATATGCAAGATCAGATTTTATATAGTTAACCGGAAATAATCCAATGTTTGAATAATTGTATGATGCAACGAGATCTGTGTATTCAGATATAAATGATATTGTTGAATTCACACCATAGCTTTCCTTTTCCCACTGATCATAACTTTTCTTAAAACCTGTTGCTTCAATAGTAAAATTTTTATAAATGATCTTTCCCCCGACCTCATAAAGATTATGCGGGAAATTGTAGTTTGTTAAATCAATTACATTAGCTTTAGCTCCATTCTCTATATAATATCCAGTATGATTCAATCCTCCACTTAGTTCAAACAATAAATCTTTATTCTGATAGGCAATTATTCTGGCTTCAGCTCCGGAATTCAGATAATTGGTATTTCGAATATTATCATTTCTTAAGAGAGCAGAAATAAAAAACGATTTATAAGTAAGATCATACTTTGCTCTCAGAGAATAATAATCTTGTTGGTATGAGTAGTTTTGATTTGCTGCAGTAAGACCTTTGAACAGATTAAAATATATATTCCCTCCTAAAAAAATATCAGAGTTTAGATCTTTGGTATGTTGAATATTAAAATTCTGAGTAAGCTCTCCGCCATACAGAATTGAATGGCTAAAATAAGGTCCAAGGTCATTTGTTTCAAAAAATTCTCTGTTAGAATTATTACTGTAAAGTTTGAATTTAGTAAGTGAGTTTTTATTCTTAAAAAATCTCCCTGTCATTGTGAGGTCATAGAAATAATTTTCAAGATCCTCATTTGATTCGGGATTTATGACTTCGGCGATTTCCGGATCGGATAGGACATTCGGATCTGCATTATACACAAGTCCTTCATTCAAACCTCTTGTAAAATTATCGAGATAGAAATTCAGCTTTGCATTTATCTTAGGTGACAGATATAAATTCACTCTGCCTCTGCCTCTCCATATATTGAAAGCTGAGTTTGCATATCTTCCGTCTATGGAATGTTTTGTAATTCCTATCTGCACATTCCCCTTTCGTGAGAAGGGCTGACTGAAGAAAACATCGGCAAATAAAGAACCGAATCTGTCCTGTGAAAATCTTAGTTGAGTAAACGGCTTTGGCTGAAAGACATCTTTTGTTATAACATTGACCGACTTAGCCATTGAATTTATTCCATAGAAAAATGAAGACACATCCGAAACCTCTTCTATTCTGTCGATCTCGCTGACGGAAATATTCTGAATATCGAATCCCTGATAGTAATTGTCATTGATCTGAATACCGTCTCTGAAAATTCCTGTCTGATTTGCATACCAGTTATTGTAATTCAGTGCATTTCGATCACCGAGTCCCATATCAAAAATAAAAAATCCCTGCCGCTCATCCATTATTTCGGAAAGAGTTCGCTTGTCATTCCATATATAAAGTGAATCATAACTGAATACATCAGATGAATTGGAGAGAAGAGTCTGATCTGCAATTTTGTTTGTATCGAAAGGTACTTTGTGTGTTGTATCAGAAAGTTTATCCTGTGAATATAAATACTGAGATATAAATAGTATTACAAGCGAAAATAAAACTTTCATCTATGAGCATTTAAGAATTATCCTTGTTTTCGAGATTTTCAGGATCTTTACTGTGTTTGATAATTTTCGCATCTATCATGAAGATTACATCTTCAGCAATATTGGTAGCATGGTCGGCCAGTCGTTCAATATTCCTTACGAGAGTAAGTATGTGCATACCCGCCACTATAAGTTCAGAATTATCTTTCATTTTATAAGCTAAAAGATCAAAAATAACGCTGTCAAGTTTATCGACTTCTGCATCAGCTTTAATAAGATTTTTAGCAAGCTCAGCATCACCGTTTACAAAACTGTCGATACTCATTTTTATTAATTTCTGAACTTTGACAGCTATTTCATCAACCCGCATTTCTTTCAGAAGATCTGAATAATCAACAAGATCTTCGGCTCTTTCAGAAATATTGACGGCTATATCACCCATTCTTTCCAGATCACTGTTGATCATAAGAGCAGTCATTATAAGTCTGAGGTCATTTGCAACAGGCTGTGTGAGTGCAAAAATTCTCTGACAGTGTTTGTCTATTTTTATATCGTATTTATCGACTTCATCATCGCGTGATTTCACAGTTTCAGCAAGCTCAAGATTTCCTTCAAATAAAGCTCTGAAAGAAAACTCTACCTGCTCTTCAACGAGACTACCCATTTTAATGATCTTTTTCCTGAGTTGCTCAAGCTCTTCTTCAAGATAATGTAACATTTACAGATTTTTTAATTTTAATAAAATATGGAAATAAATATTCAAATGAAAACTATTTGTTAACAGTCTGTTAACCGAATCTCCCTGATACATAATTCTGTGTTTCTTCCTTATCAGGTTTTGTGAACATATTTTTTGTAGAATTGTATTCAACGATCTCTCCCATAAGAAAAAATGCGCATTTGTCACTTACCCTTGCAGCCTGCTGCATGTTGTGAGTAACAATAACTATAGTAAGATCAGTTTTTAATTCAAACATCAGCTCTTCGATCTTTGCAGTTGAGATCGGGTCAAGCGCACTTGCAGGTTCGTCCATCAGAAGTACGTCCGGATCCACAGCCAGTGCTCTTGCAATACAGACTCTTTGCTGCTGACCTCCGGATAATCCTATAGCCGAATCATTCATCCTGTCTTTGACCTCATCCCATATGGCGGCTCTCTTACAACTGGTTTCAACTATCTCATCCAGTTCCTTTTTATTTTTTACACCATTGATCCTCGGACCATAAGCAACATTTTCATAAACCGATTTCGGAAATGGATTGGATTTCTGAAATATCATTCCAACTCTTTTTCTTAATGCAACCACATCAACATTTTTATCATAAATATTTATGTCATCTATCATTACATCACCTTCTATCTTTACATTATCAATAGTATCATTCAGCCTGTTGAGAGTTCTCAGGAATGTAGATTTACCGCACCCTGACGGACCAATGAGCGAAGTAATTTTATTTTCATCAATTCCAATAGTAACATCTTTCAACGCCCGGTTACTGCCGTAGTAGAGATTAAGATCCTTTGTATATATTTTATAATCCTTCAAGTTTTATTTTTTCATTTGATTACGGTACTTTTAAATTAACATACCATTGATACAAAATTTGTAATTTGATAATATCTTATCATTAATTATCATACATCTACAACACCGTCTTTCATAGTTATTATTGAGTCACAATTTTTTGCAAATTCCTCATTGTGTGTAACTATAATGAAAGTTTGTTTATATTTATCCCTTAATCCAAAGATAAGATCAGTAACTGAATTTGCATTTTCAGTATCGAGATTACCTGTAGGTTCGTCAGCAAGAATAAGCTTTGGTGAATTTACAAGCGCTCTGGCTATTGCAACCCTCTGCGCTTCCCCGCCTGAGAGTTCGGATGGCTTATGTTCCATTCTGTCTTTCAATCCAACTTCTATAAGTAACTCTTCCGCTCTGGCTCTGTCAGGTTCTCCCGAGATCATTGATGCTATCATCACATTCTCTATGGCTGTAAATTCCGGCAGCAGATGATGGAACTGAAATATGAATCCGATCTTCTTATTTCTGAATTCCGAGATCTGTTTTTCCTTTAGCAGAAATACATCCTGACCTTCGAATACTACTTTACCCGAATCTGGCTTATCAAGCGTTCCGAGAATATGAAGCAATGTACTCTTACCGGCACCGGACTTTCCGACGATTGATACAATATCTTCTTTATAAATTTTCATAGAAAGCCCTTTTAAAACTTCCAGTGAATTTGTCTTCGTAACCTGATATGACTTCTTCAGATCCGTAACCTCAATCAATATTTCTTTATCTGACATTTAATTTAAATTTCTGTTTTACTATTCAATTTTACAACTTATAGACTTCATTGTACATTTACTATTTACTAAATCCCAAATCAAAAATCTCAAATCAATAATCAAAAATCCCAAATCAAAAATCCCAAATCAAAAATCCCAAATCCCAAATCGCAACTATTCCCATCTTATAGCATTCACAGGCTCAAGATTAGCTGCCCTTCTTGACGGATACAGTGATGCAAGAAAACAAAGGATCATAGCAGCTATTGGTATATATATGAAATCCGTAAATTGTAACTCTACAGGTAATGCTGAAATTTTATATACTCCCGAATCAAGTTTATACAGATCAAGGTATTTCTGCGCAAGTGTTACTCCAAGTCCAAGTATAGTACCTGCAATAATGCCGATCACACCGACGGAGATACCTTCGAAGAGAAAAATGTTTGTGATCATTTTATCAGTTGCGCCGAGCGCTTTCAATACACCGATATCCCTTTTCTTTTCTATCACTGTCATAGTCAGAGAGCCCAAAATATTAAAAGAAGCAACAGCTATGATCAGACTTAAAATTATAAATGCGACCCATCGCTCAACTTTTAAAATAGAATAAAAATCTTCGTGAAGATCATACCATGTCAGTACTTTAAAATCATTTCCCAGTACTGCTTTTATTTTTTCCTTTCCGGCTTCTGATTCCGATATATTATTATATCTGATCTCGACCCCGTTAACTTTCCCGTCAAGATCAAAGAGATACTGTGAATTCTCAATCGAAATATAAGCGTAATTCCCGTCGTAATCTTTATTATCCGAATCATAGACACCTGAGATTATAAACTTTTTGGTCTTTGGTTCAACAAACTGCGTAAGTGAATTTTCCAATCCGACCGGACTCAATAGCGTAAGAGTATCCCCGGGTCTGGCTTTTAATTTACCAAGCAAAGTGAATCCCATTATTATACCGCCGTATTCCCCGTTATTTTTCAGATCAAATTCTCCGAATCTCATAAAGTCCTTCACGCCGGATACATCTCCTACTTCATTTTCATCAACGCCTTTTATAAAGACAACTGCATTGCTCGAAGAGTTTGTAAGCATTCCTTTATTCAGTGTATAAGGAGCTGATGATTTAAATCCGAGACCTTTTATTTTTTCCTGAATTGAATTGTAATCTGCAACTTTATTTCCTTCAGATGCTTCAATCCTGATATGAGGATCAAAACTTATAAGTATTCCCGTAACTCTGCTGCTGAATCCGTTGAATACTGACAATACAATAATCAAAGCAGCTACTCCAATTGTAACGCCTATGATCGAGATCAAAGAAATAATTGTAATAAAATTAAATTTTTTCTTTGAAAACAAATACCGCTTTGCTATAAAAAACTCCAGTCCCAACTATGATTTTTAATGAATTTATTGAAAAGCCCCCGCGAACTATGAATATCTTTCTATCTGATTATTAAAATTTCAAACCTTCTAAATTTCTCCAAACACTCCAAACACTCCAAACACTCCACACACTCCAAACACTCCAAACACTCTATTACACTCTATACTCCGCTGCTGCGGACTATACACTACTTTTACTCATCAAACACGATCACCGATTCCTGATACTGCCTTACTTTATTCTTATCAATTTTATCAATAAGCATTTTCTGAAGTTCCTCTTTTTTTGCAGCTATATTTCTGTCACTCATTAACTTTTTGATCTCATATTTTACATGAAGCACCCTGTTATTGATCCTGTGTTTTGAAATACCCGCCGGAAGTCTGTGATTATTATTGGCAATTTTCACAATATGACTTTTATGGAAGGTCGGAAACTCTATAAGCACACCTTTACGTCTGGTATATTTTCTAAGATCATGAAAATCAATATCACATTCTGATCTGTCAAAATTGTAATGCTTAAAATAGAGTTTGGTTATTTTGTCAATATTTTCTAATAGTTTATCGAGTTCAGCCGGAAGTTTGATCAGAATATTTTCGTCTTTGCTTATATCCGATGCAAGTATATAATGAAAATGTTCTTTAAGCATTTCCTGACCTGCTTTATATCTTACCTTAGTATATTCCAGTTTATTTTCTTTGCAGAATTTTTTAAGTATATCAAGTTTGAAATCATAAACCAGATGATTCCATTTTTCAAGAACCAAAGATCTCTTTTTATAATCAAGGACCTGTGCAAGTATGAGTTTACATCCGATATCTTTTAAGGAACCATATCTGTTGGCTCCGTCCAGAAGAATAATATCTTCATCATGTCTGCCAACTATGACAGGATTCATGAGATATTTTGATTTAGACAATCTGTTGTAGATATTTCTTAAACGGATATTTTCAGTGGCTTCGTGAAGTTTTATATCGGTAAGTTTTATGAGCTCAAGGTCAAAATACTTATCTGTGTAATTTATCAATACTGACTGTTAAAAAAGTTAAAAGTTGAAAGTTAAAAGTTGAAAGTTGAAAGTTAAAAGTTAAAAGTTGAAAGTTAAAAGTTAAAAGTTAAAAATTAAAAGTTGAAAGTTAAAAGTTAACTATTTTTTTAATCTATATAATCAAATTTCATAAAAAAATACAAACTCCATACACTCTATAAATTCCACACACTCCATACACCCCATACACTCTATTCACTCTATAAACTCTTTACACTCCACACACTCCACACACTCCATTCACTCTATACACTCTATACACTCTATACACTCTATAACTTTACAAACTCAATAAGTCCCTGCTTATCCAGCTTCACCGCTATTGTATCTCCGGGTAAAAATTCTGCATTTAAAATCTTTTCAGATAAAACATTTGTAATATGTTTCTGAATAGTTCTTTTTAAAGGTCTTGCTCCGTAAGCAATATCAAATCCCAGTTTACCGAGCCAGTCTTTTACATCATCTTCTATGGTCATTTTCATGCCATTTCTTTCGACACGGTCCACAAGCATTTTTAATTGCAGGTCAACAATAGCCCTGATCTCATTTGATGTTAATGGTTTAAACAGAATTATTTCATCAACTCTGTTAAGGAATTCCGGTCTGATCGTTGCTTTCAGCAGGTCCATTAATTTTACCCTGAGTTCGTTCATGACTTCATCCCTGTTGGTCGAATCTATTGTTTCAAGCTTCTCCTGTATCAGATGAGATCCGAGATTCGAGGTCATAATAATGATCGTATTCTTGAAATTAACAGTCCGTCCCTGAGAGTCAGTAAGTCTTCCTTCATCCAATACCTGAAGTAAAATGTTAAACACATCCGGATGCGCTTTTTCAATTTCATCGAGTAAAACAACACAATATGGTTTGCGTCTTACGGCTTCCGTAAGTTGACCGCCTTCTTCATAACCGACATATCCCGGAGGAGCGCCGACAAGTCTTGATACGGAAAACTTTTCCATATATTCACTCATATCAATCCTTACAATTGCTTTTTCATCATCAAATAAAAATTCAGCAAGAGCTCTTGCAAGTTCGGTTTTACCAACGCCTGTGGTTCCGAGGAATATGAAAGAACCAATAGGTCTGTTCTCATCCTGAAGTCCTGCCCTCGATCTTCTGATAGCATTAGAGACTGCAACTACTGCATCTAGCTGCCCAATAACTCTCTGTTGCAGATTCTCTTCCATATGAACAAGTTTCTGCCTTTCGCTTTCAAGCATTCTTGTAACAGGAATACCCGTCCATTTGGATACTATCTCAGCAATATCTTCAGCGTCAACTTCTTCCTTAAGCATTTTTTTATCTTTCTGAAGCTTTACCAGATCTTCTGTCTTGGCTTCGATAGACTTTTCCAGCTCCAGCAATTTGCCGTATCTTATCTCCGCAACTTTTGCAAGATTCCCTTCTCTTTCATATTTATCAGCTTCTGTCTTCAGGTTCTCAATCTCTTCTTTTGAGGATCTTATCGATTTAATAAGATCCTTTTCAAGATTCCAGTGTGAGACAAGTGAATTTCTCTTTTCGGAAAGTTCGGCAAGCTCTTTCTCGATCTCTTCCAGTCTTAATTCAGTCGGATTAACTTTTGTTGTATTCTTTGCCATAATTTTTTTTAGACATCAAAATTAATAAATTTAGTATGTATTTACTATGGAATAAAAATTTAGTCACTGTAAAGTCAACTCTTCGGAATACATTTCTACAGTATATTGCAGACAGATGTAATTTTTTAAAATAACAATATAAACAAAATTATCTGCCCTGCATTCTGTAAGTTGGATTTATTTGAGTTTCTTTTAGCTTTTTTACGATCCTGTCAACTTCCGGTAATGCATGTTTAAAAAAGACTTTCAATCCCCTGCAAAGATAATTCAGACCGGGTTCTCCATCAACAGTCCGGATGATCCTGTTTTTAGGACACTCTCCCCAACAATCAGTAAGATATTCACATTTATTGCAATATTCAGGAAGCCTTTCAGATTTATCCGTTCCAAACTTAATCTGCCTTTCAGAATAAACCATTTCATCAATGTTTTTATCTTTCACATTTCCGATTCTGTATTCAGGGTAAACAAAGTGATCACATGAATATATACTTCCGTCATTTTCTACTGCCAGTCCTTTGCCGCATGTTTCACTGTAAATACATACCTGAGAAGGCATTCCGAGATGCTGCGCTACCAGTGTTTCAAAATGATTCACTAATACTTTACCCAGATCCCTGCTTCTCCATTCATCGAATACTTTATTAAGAAAATATCCGTAATCCTCAGGATCCACTGACCAGTCAGTCACTATAGAATCCGGATGATCAGGACTGGCTTCCGGAGAACCGTCAATCGGAAGTTTATTATAATCCCATTTATAAGGTGCTGTTGTTTCAAAACCTTTATACTCAACGATCGGAATAAACTGTATGTAAGTTGATTTGACCTCACGTCTTAAAAACCTGTAAACATCCAGTGGACGTTTGGCATTGAACCTGTTAACGCAGGTAAGTGTATTGAACGGAACTCGGTATTTTTTTAATAAATTAATGGCATTCATAACAAGATCAAAAGTCGGTTTGTCATTTTTTGTGACACGATAAGCATCATGAATTTCGCGGGGACCGTCTATACTTATACCTACAAGCCAGTTATTTTCTTTAAGAAATTTACACCAGTTTTCGTCCAGCAGTATACCGTTAGTCTGAAGATCATTTGATACACGCTGTCCCGGTTTTGAATATTTTTTCTCAAGCTCAACAATTTTTTGGAAATAATCCAAGCCAAGCATAGTAGGCTCTCCACCCTGCCATGAAAAAACTACTTCCTCTGCAGTGATACCTTCGATATATTTTTTTATATATCTTTCAAGAACTTCATCCGACATTTTTCCTGTACCCGGCCCGTCCTGTAAATCTCCTTTATCAATGTAATAGCAGTATTTACAATCAATATTACATGTTGATCCTCCGGGTTTTGCCATTATATGAAATCTTCTCTTTTCAGGCAAAATATTTAGATCAATCAGGGTAGTATTATCTTCTTTTTCCATTCTGAATAAAATAAATTATCAAATTTTATATCTGAATTTATACAAAGTTAATAATTATGAATTCTATTTTTAATTAACTTTTTGATACATTAAATTCAAATTACATACCGGAAGTAAATTAGCGCATTACCAATCAACTGCAAAGCAGTTCTGATAAGCAGATATGAAATGAGAATTGTTTTAAGATCAGCTCTTTCCAAAACGCTTTATAAAATCATAGAATAAATTTCTACTATACTCAGATCTACCTTCTTTCCTTTGAACGATCAAAAGAATAATTGTCATGGATTTGTAAAAACAACCGAAGTTTCACTCATCAATATTCCTGTGAAAAAATAATCTTTAATGATCAGAATTTTATACCGGCAGAGTATTTTTTACAACTCCATGACAATTGGAATAAACCGTTTTTATATTTTTGAATAAGATAGGAGGTAAAGTAATCATGAAGAAATTAATAAATAGTTTTATAATCCTGCTTCTGTTTTGCTCAAATGCATTTTCTCAATTCAATAAAAATAGTGCTGACATATTTTCGGGTTCATTAAACTTACAGATTCTCAATAAGCAAAAAACTGATACCGGTAATATTAGATTCTGTACTGATCAGCTTTTAAAAAAACAAAAGAGATTAAGTCTCTTTTCATATCAATCAACTGCAGAAGGTGAACCTGAAGCGTATGTATTTTTTTTCATGCTGTATTTAATAAATCCCATATTATCAATATCAGATGGCAAGGGAGTCTGGGGATTTACAAAGGAAATTTCAATGGGGTTTGGGAAATTGGGACAATACAGAACTTCGGTAGAGTATTCCTTTTTAGACCTACCTGAGAATATGAATATATTCAGAGCAGCTTTAAAATATGATATATTGTTAAAAAAGAATTTAAAATATTCTAAATTTTTTGTAAAAACCCCGGTCTTAACAGTTGGTGGCGGCTATTATACAGATTTTGATAAATACGGTTATTTTCCGGAAATATCATTTGGCTTTTCATATAGAGACAGGAAAAATCTGATCTATCCGAGTCTGAAGATCAGATACACGTTTATAAAAGATTCCCCTGATGTAGCAGATATATCATTAGGATTAATATACGGTTTTGCAAATCCATTTTGAAATTCAGATGTGATTTTAATTTAATATCAATATCCCGAAGGGTTATATGAAGTTTCAGTAAACTAAAACTTTTTTCCTTCGGGATGATTTGAATTCTTGATATTCGTAATTTTAATATTACAAATGGATAAATATCCTTACTTTAATAACACCATCAGTATTTCCTTTTTAAACTCACCTGCATTCATTCTGCAAATATAAGATCCGCTCGAGAGAGATGATCCGTCGAAGTCATAAATGTACTCTCCCGCTTCAACCGTTTTGCTGACAAGTGTCGCAGTTTCTTTTCCAAGCATATCATAAATTTTTATGGAAACAAATTCATTTTTCGGAACTGAATATCTGATCTTTGTAACAGGATTAAATGGATTCGGATAATTCTGTCTTAATTCGAATGATCCCGGCAAAATATTATTGTTCCCTGATATGGAAGTTAACGGACTGAATGTAAGTCTTGTATTTGCCCTTCCCGGAGGTGAAGTAGAGGAAGTCCAGGAATTAGTCTCACATCCTGAAGCCGATGAAAGATCTCCGTATCTGCCCCAGTACATTCCGCTTGCAGGTGTTGACTTCACGGTTGAATACTGTGTATAAGAAGAATTATCATAACAGATCTCAACCAGCAAATTTCCGCCGGTGTACTCAAACGGCTGCGTTAAAACTATATTCTGCCACCCGCTGCCCGGAACAGTATAAGATGACGGACTGAAGCAGGTAGTCCATCCGGATGTTACAAATCCTGACAATGAAGTAATTGAAGTATTCTGAAACTTTACACTGAAATTATTCATTGGTCCTGGATCTGTACTAATTACATCAAAACCGATTTGTATTAAGTTTGATGCCTCATTTCCGATCTCCGGTGCAAGATACAGATATTGCGTTTTTGCATCCATATAATATGTGGCAAACGGAAAGTTTGATGATACAGAACCTGTTCCAATGGTGGCTATGTATATATTTGCAACCTGATACTGAAACATTTCAGAAGGAGCTATTGTACCCGGAGGATTTACACCCGATCCACCTGCCGGTAATGTTGAAACAATTGTACCCTCTGCATCCTGAACTGCTATGTAATAATTGACTGAAGTGTTTATAGCCTGTCCCGGTATATTGAATTTAAAAGTATCAAGATTCGAATATGAAGGATTTACATAATTAAAAGAGCCGTTATTGATTTTATAATATAACCTGGGCTGATAAGCGCCGGATGCAATATTGTATGACGATCTGACTATGGCTGTTGCGGTTATCGGACCTGTATCCGGTCCCGATACAACAGGAGTATGCAATATTGTGATCTTGAAATCTCCGGCAAAAGTTACAAGCGCAGCAACTCCGGCTTTTACCATTTTAACAAAGAACGGTTTGTTAAGCGATGAATATCTGTCATTTACAGTATGATAGAAAGGAGTAAAGTCATTGTTGTCTTCGATAGAAAGAATTGCTTTGAATCCTTTCTGCTGAAAAGACTGATGATCGCTTCCGCCATTCAGAGAAGTAGTGATCTGTGGAACAAGTGAAGGCTGATACAGATTAACTACCTGCTTGAATTCAACGGCAAGAGGCATTGATGCAGGATCAGTATTTATATCGAGTCCTCCGTCATTGTTTCCGTCATAAGCTATCATGTCAAAATTCAGTACGGCAATAATTGAATCACCGTGTACATAAGCCGAATCAGCATAAGCTTTGCTTCCGTAAAGACCCCGCTCTTCCTCATCCCAGGCAGCAAACAGAATAGTATATGGAAGATTTAGACCTGACATTAACCGGGCTGCTTCGATAACCGCTGCTGTACCGGATGCGTTATCGTCAGCTCCGGGAGCAGTCGAACCTGAAGGCATGTCATCATAGTGAGCACAGATAATGACATACTGATTCGGGAATTTATTCCCTGTTCTTTTTCCAAGTACATTCACAATTGTTGAATTAATGTTTTGATACCATACATCTAATCCGAAATCCTCAAATCTTTCAAATATATACTGAGCGGCTTTGATGTTTCCCTGTGTTGAATAATGTCTTGATGCAATTGTATAAGAAGTACCGCCGATCATACAGGATGTATCACCGGAAAGCTGCCGCTCAAATTTATAAACCGAATCAGCGTTTACCTGATTCATTACGCTAGCAACAAAATTGTTGTATGAGATCTGTGACATCAGTTCCGAACTCATACAAAATATTAAAAAAGGAATAAGTAGTATATAAAATTTTCTCATAATTTATAATTTATGTTTTTTAAAAAAAGAAATATTGTTTTTAAAAAAATTGAATGGATTTCTTACCATATCCTTTAAACTCCTGAATAAAAATAATTGTAATACTCTGTTTTAAATTAAATTTATTATTAAAACTCCATACATACTATAACTCTATATACTCTATAACTCTATACACTCTATAACTCTATACACTCCATACACTCCATACACTCCATACACTTATTTAATTAGTAACATGCACTTCCTTTTCGTATACTCATCCCATTCTGAGGTGGCGGAGAGTCTGTAAAATATACTCCGCTTGGTAATAGATTATTGACAGTTGAGAATTGATAGTTGTATCTTCGAGAAAGTTCTTTTATTTCAAGTCCGTATTTTTTTATCCGAGTCCACTGTTCCTCATTCGCATATGCATACACGAATCCATCCTTAACATTATCCAGAGAAATGATATGCGTAAGGACATTCAGATCAACTCCCGGTTTCAGCGGAAACCTGAAGTAATGCTCCGGAAAATCTGAATAAGCCGGATCAGACCTCGAAATCAGATCCGAAGTTCTGTTGTATGCATTGGTACCTAGGGAAATTGTTGTTGTGTGAAGAGATAAGAATGATGTAAGGAGTATAACTTTTACTATAAGAGTTTTATCTGAGAAGTTTTTCATAGTTTCCAATATTAGAATTCAGAACTATAAACTTTTACTGCAGAATAAAACTTCTTTTATAACTATGTATCTGTCGGCAACTGTCGGCAGGATCTTATTCCGCCGTAAAGAATTTTTGTAAAATTATGCATAGTGATATATTGTTTCTATTCAAATCGGTATCTCATTTTCGTTCAAAATAAAGATAGAAATTGTATTAATATTACAGAATAATATCAGTAAGAACATCACCTGTAAGTATATTTAAGCAAACGATCAATGTCCGCTTTGATAATTCTAATAATTGGTGTAGGGCTTGACTTTAGATCTTCATATATATTTGTCTCCACAGAATTAACAAATAAAAGTTTTACGTTATTTGTTGAATAAAAAGTGTAGATAACTGTTACAAATGTGTTAGTAATATAGATCTCGGTCAGGACTATTGCATCACAACCAATACTTTTTCCGGCATCTTCTATTAATTTATCAAGCGACAATCCTTTAGTATAAATTCCTGAAAGCTGATTATATTTTTTAGCTAAAGAATCCCTTTTCAGTTTTTCCATACATTCTGCCTGACTTTTTAATTCATAATTATTCAAAATTTTTTTAATACCGTTCATAAAATATTCATTTACATCTGCTATTTCGTTTGAATCTAATTTACTGATTCTAATTGGAAATACAGCTATAGTTTTTATTTTATTTGAATTAAGTTCCTCATATAAATCCATGTGAACATGCGATTCCCACCATCCGCCGGTACAACCATAGATGGTAATTAAAAATATTAACTCAATCAGGAGTATCATTTTTTTTAATGTAGTTTTCATAATGATCCTCATACAAAGTTTATTAAGTAATAGTGTTTTTAAAACTTAATTTGGTAAACTTAATTAAAAATATTATCCTCTCTAAAAGAATTTCTGCATTAATGCCAGGAACTGCCTCCAAAAAATCCTGATTTTGAACTCCCCAGTATTAAAGCTACTATGGTAACAGCAAATGCAATTCCAATTACTAAAAATGTAGTCTGTGTTCCATTGACCTCTGATTTTTCCATATAAACTTTAAACACATCTTTTTCCGGAATTCTCTTCTCTGTCCAGTAGGTTTTATATTCTTTCCCAACAGTATAAGTCTTTATGACAATATATTTTACAGAATCAGCTCCTGTTTCAAATTTGATCAATTTGTCTTTGCAATTAATAATTGTTCCGTCATTCAATTCTATCTTTGATATATCTGATGAAGTTTCTTTTCCTAATCTATCAGGCAATTCAGTGTAATTGTATGTCGTCATACAGCTGTTGAATGTTATCATATAAGAAATGATCAGAAAAATATGGAAGAAAGTTCTTCTTAATTTTAACTTTGAGGAATTTATTTTTTTGAATAACATATTGACTCCTTTTGGAATGATTAAAATATCAGTTCTATAATTTTTATTTTCACCTTTTTTGAAAAACATTTTTCCGTCCCGGCGAATTGAACATTGTACATTATACATTGCACATTGATCAAATGATCAGTAACATTCTCTTAGTTTCCGTAAACTCATCCGCTCCGCTTATGACAGTAAGTCTGCAAAAATAAACCCCACTCTTCAATCCGCTTCCGTCGAATTCAATCTGATATGTTCCCGGCACGGTTTTTTCATATATAAGAGTTGAGATCTCATTCCATTTTATATCATATATTTTCAATGAAATAAAACTATTACATGAACATTGATAATTTATAATTGTCTTTTTGGAGAAAGGATTAGGACAATTTTGAAAAAGTTTGCAGTGAGCCGGAGCTTCATCGGATAATTGTTTAATTCCTTCATTAAACTGTTTTCCTGTTTCTCGGGTTTTTACGATATCTGATCCGGGATCTGAAATCTGTTCGATTCCTTCTACGCTGAAGGAGTTATCATCGGATATTTTTTTTGAAAAGTGCAAATAATCATTATTACAGAAATATTTCTCTTCCAGCCATTCTGCTATAAAAGGAATTGAATTCCGGCCAATGAAAAAGTTCATCAGAATATCTGTGAATTCCGGTTTATATACTTTCTTATTCATTTTGTATTCTCCTTCTGCAAATAGTTAAGTACTATTAAAATGTTAACAAAAAATTTTAGCATCCTATGATTTCAGAACTTTCATTCTCTTGAATCAGAATTATTTATTTTTATTTACTTTCTGATTTTGATCTAAAGTATGATTTCTAGAATTTTCAATTGTCACAATATTGTAAAATACTTACTCCTTAAATTTTTAATTTCCCAGAAAATTATATTATCCGGTTTTACAGATTATATAAACAACATAATTGATTTAACCAGTATTAATTTCTGAATAAATATCTCTGTCACAGCGCTTCATCTTTCAGTTTAAAACTTGCCAGTACCGGAAACAACTGTCCTGTATCCATTCCAATGGCAAACGAATTGCTATAGTCACAGATAAGGAATACATAAAATTTTCTTGTGTCCTTATAATTCACCGGGAAATATAATGCCAGTTTATTTTCTGAATAAAAATAACTGTTCCCCCCTGTTTTTATTGCATATTGTTCATAATCCATGCAATAGAATTTTTTATCATTAATGATCGTATCTGTTTTTAAAATATTTTTGAGTTTATACATCCCTGTTTTTACTCCTTCCTTTTTCATTATCTTAACCTCGTTATTCATATAATCCTCGGCAGTTTCTGTTTCACCCCAATTAATAGTTACAGAATCTTCTTTCAGCTGATTTTCCATAATACTGATAAATGTATATCCATCTGATCCTACTCCTGCAAGAATACCGAATATATCAGTTGATGTCGATGATTTATCTCTTGTAAATATTACTTTGCTCGATGATCTGTCTCTCTCACTTTTCCAGCCATTACCTACGGGATAATTCACTGAATATGAATTCAATACTACGGGTTTATAATTGATAGTCTGGTCCTCAGCTGACGGTATTCCCCCTCCGCAGGAATAAAAGCTTATCATTAATAGTAAAAGAAAAAAAAGGCTGATTAATTTTTTATAATCATTTGAAAAGAGATTTGGAGATCTTCTGTATAAAAAGCCGGAATATGTATTTTTACTTTTCATTATTTTATCCTCCTTGAGTTTTCAATAAACCAATTATAGGTTTTGATATTTTAGAATTTTTTAAACTTCAATTGGTCTGAAGTAGTCAGACCTATTCAAAAATATAGTAAATGAAATTTTCGGTTGTCACAGAATTGTCAAATAATTCGGGGCTTTGCTAATACTTTTAATTCATTAACAACTTAGAAATCATTTCTGTATTTATCTGAATTCCCGTTAAACATATCAAAAGCAAAATTCAAAAATTAAATATTCTTAATCCTATTTTGAACATTGTACATTGTACATTGAACATTAAAAATTAGTATAAACTATACCGGCTTTTATGGAATAAAATCCATCAAAGCCATCATCTGTTCCTGTTTTAGGAAAATCCTGATCAGACATCGAATTGAATTGTGCTTCTATGTTTATTCCGATAGTCCGGTTAACTTTATAAAAGCTACCGATCCCAACTCCATACATAAATGAAGTTCCTGAATAGCCATTGTATGAATTTGAATTTGATGTGTTGTATGTTACATTTGTAATTGTTACTAATCCCTCAGAATTGAACTGCATTCCGAATCCGAATACGCAATAGACTGCAAAATTAATTTCAGGTCTCAGATCTCCCATTAAATAATTAATTTTGATCATTGTTGAGTTATAATTGTCAGTTTGTGTCTTTGTATAACTATAGGTTTCTTTTTGATAATTGATCGTTCCGTGAAAATTGTTATACTGTAATTCCATTCCGAGTCCAGCAATCCTGCTGAATATGTAATATCCCGCAGCCTGAAAACCTGAACTTTTAGTATAAATATTTTTGAAATCAGATGTTGGGATTGCTAAACCTGTCTGAACCGTTCCTATCATATTGAATTTCTTTTCGCGGGTAACAGGTAAAATCGATTCCGATACAAATTCTGATTTATTTTTAATTGAGTTATCAATTGAAATAAAATTTAAATTCAGACCGGGTACTAAAATGGCTTTGATCTTGCTTTTTTTGATTACACGGCGCTCTCCTTCAAAAAGGAGAACTAATACTGAATCTTTTTCGCTGAACAATTCCCCGGTGATTTCCTTGCCGTCATTCATCTGTATCTTGTACACCCCTCCAATGATCAGCGTATCCATTCTATTTTTTAATTCTATTTCTTGAGAATAAATTGTTTGCCCGCTCAACATAAAAATTAATGCAGCAAATAGTATTTCATAAATTAGTTTTTTCATCTCAATGTCCCTTTCAATTTTAATCTTTACTGTATCATTTTTTTCAAAAACTGACTTAACTTAAGACTATTATTAAAAACCCTCAGTTGAGGTAAACTTTTTTGCTTTCTCAAAATATTCTTTCATTGACAATTCTAATATAAGTCCCGGAGTGTTATAAACTCTTTCTATCAGTTCTGTCTGTTCAGGCTGATCTTTCTTAAGATGGATCTCATAATAACCGGTGGTCTTAAGGAATAAACTTCGATTTGTATTTTCCATTTGCTTAGGAACATCAAACTCCAGATCAGCATAATTTGTAAGATACGGCATACTGTAATATTTTCTGTCAATCCCTGATAATGAATCAAGCAGATTTGTTCCCTGCTCATTCTTCGCATAGGTTAGTGAAAGTTCGGTTACTTTTACCGGAACTTCTGCATCATATATGACTCCGGCATAATCAAATTTCCAGAAACCATATGGAGGATTTAACTTAATATAAAGAGTATCGCCTGACACATTTTCTATATTCAGATCCAGTATCCTGTCTTCATCTATATAAGGACCGCCGGCTGTGATAAATCCCCTGTTAACCCATTTATCATTTTCAAGAATATTGGTTTTTAATAAATAGAGTTCTTCTCTTTCGACCAACTGATATAGTTTGAATAATTCTACTCCTTTGTTATTGACATCCCTGTACCAATCATCAACTTTATTACCCCTGTGCTCCAGCATACTCTTGATCATATATTCTCCCCAAAATGCAGTTCCTGTATTAATCAGCAACTTTACTCTTTTAGCATTTTCGGGTTTTGGAAATTTCAGAATCAGTTCATGTCTTTGTTTTTTAAAATCATAATCCTTCTCTTCCGGCATATCAGTCTGCCATTGTACATTATCCCTTACTTTAAAAAATGTTGTAATATCACTGCCATTCTCATCAGTAACTGACAGCGGCGGAAATGCTTTTTTGAATACAGTCATATTTCCATTCTTATCCGGAGCAACTTCTGTGTTGATCTGATGATCTACGACAAGAAGTTTCACTTCATCAGTGAACTGAGTTTCATCTGACTCATTGCGCATAAGCAGTTTGTATTTTCCGTCTGAAGCTTTCAGTTCTTCAAGTCTGGAATAATCTGTTCTTTTCAATCCTTCAGTTGTGGAACCTCCATATGGCTCACCGTCGAAAATGTACTTTTTACCATCGTAAGAATAAATAAACGGACAGGAGCGAGAAGTATTGGTTGGTTTTGGCTCGTTTGAGGATGAATTAGCAATCAAAATTATTGCTCCTACCACAATTGCTACTATTGCTATAGTTGCAACTATTGTAAGCCCGGTATTTATTTCATCTCTTTCAATCACCAGAGATTGTATATCTTTTAGCTCAAGAAATTTAAGAGTACTCGACATATTATACCTTCCTGCCTGAACCTGTATTGTATCAATCTTTTTATAAACTATTACATTGTAAAGTCCCTGATATTTACTTGCATAAGTTGCTTCCGTATTTTCTAAATTGACTACAAGACCATCTTTCATTATCGCTTTTGTAATTTCATAATTTACACCCTGTCTCAGATTTTCGGGTTTTACGATCACCTTTTCTGATGAATAACATCCACAAGTTGTAACAGTAAATATTATTATCATTAATTTTATAAGTGATCTGAAATATTTCTTATTTCCTGCTTGTGTTAAATAATTGATAATCATGATAATACTCCTTCAATAGGACATATTTTATTTTTAAAAATTTATTTTTTACCGTAAAGATTTAAGTTTTCGGTGAATCTGTTCATATTCTGTTTATACTGACTCATTGAATACTGAATTATTTTCCCGGGTGTATTCATAATATCTTCTATCAAAGCTTTTTGCTCTCTATTATTTTTATTGGTGTATATTTCATAATAGCCTGTTGTCCTTATAAAGATCTCATTTACTGATCTGTCAAAATCCTGAGGAACATTAAATTCTACATTTGAATAATTTCCTTCATCCGGCATGTCATAGTATATTTTGTCCTTAGTACTGATCATATTGATTAAATCTCTGCCATCCTGATCCACCGCATAGATTGCATCCAGCACTTTAATATTTTTTTCTTCAATCAATTCATAATCATAAATTATTCCTATCTGATCGATCTTCCAGAATCCTGCCGGTGGATTTAAAATAAACTCAATATAATCCCCGGTAACATTCTCAATGGGAAGCCTGATCACTCTGTCTTCATCCATCAGTGGTCCCCCTGCAGGGATCAGAGTTTTTACTTTGTACTGATCATCTTCATGAAGATTGACTTTCAGCATAAATAATTCTTCTTTTGACAGGAACTCTATAAGTTTTCGGATTTCCTTATCAGCAGAAAACAGGCTTCCGTACCAGTCTTCAACTTTATCACCTTTCAGATTCAGCATATGCTTTATCATGTGAGCTCCCCAGTATGCTGTTCCGCAGTTTACAAAGATCAAGGCTCTTCCGGCTCCTTTTGGTTTTGGAAATCTGAATTTTAATTTGTGTCTTTCAGAACCGGAACTGAACGAAGTATCAAATGCCATTTGAGTCTGCCATCTTACATCATCTTTCTCATTAAAAAAGACTGTCACATCTTTTCCGTTTTCATCAGTTACAGATTGGGGTTTTATAATATTTTTATAATTAAAGAACTGACCTTCCGGGCTGGTTGTCACAAATGAATTTTCAGGGTGAGATACACTTACAAGTTTGACTTCATCAAGCATCTCTTTTTCACCGGGCTGATTCTTAATATGCAATTTGAATTTACCTTCAGACGGTTTCAGAGATTCCAGTTTTGACAGATCCGTTCTTTTCATATTTTCACATATGACTCCGCTGATCGGTTCGCTGTCGAATACATAATTTTCACCATCGAATAAAAATACCAAGGGACAGGATGATGGAGGCGGAGGCGGAGGTGGTGGCTGTGGCGGAGTAGGTGGTTCATTTGGAGGAGCTACTCCATCGGTTGCATTCTTAATTAATATAGTAGCCAGTACAACTCCGGCTATTACGCCTGTTACAAAAAAAGTAGTCAGTAATGCATCAGTCTCAATTTTCTCAACAAAAAATTCAAGTACATCTTTCATTGGAATTATTGTATTCTTCCCAACTGATCTTACCAATTTCATTTTTGTACTTTTTAATGAGTCGGACAACGTTTTATTTGTATCCAAACTCACAAGATCATGATTCATTATTAAAAGAGAATTTAAAGTATCAACATAAATTATCTGTTTGTTTTTAGTATTTATCTTTATCCCGTCTTTCAGGATTATATATTCAATTTTATCAGAGCTTTTTTTCTGTATGACTTTCTCTTTTGGATACTTAATTGTACTTGTCGTAACACATCCGCTGACAGATATTATATGACAGATCACTATTAAAAAAATTATCAGCGAACTCAATGATCTGCATTTCTCGTTATTGAATATTCGGAAAAACATGTTACCTCCTTTTATATAAAAACTTTATAATGAAAATCCGCCGTCAAGAATCATATTCTGTCCTGTCATCCATTCTGATTTGTCTGAAATTAAAAACTCAACCGTATTTGCAATGTCCTCAGGTCTTCCGATCCTTCCGGCCGGGGTATGCTCTTTTACAAGAGAGATCATTTTTTCGCTGTCCGGAAATCTTGAAAGTGAATCTGTTTGTACCAGTCCGGCTGTAATTCCGTTGACTCTTATTCCCGAAGGTGCCAGCTCTACTGCCAGGTCTCTTACAAGAGTTTCAAGAGCTGACTTTGCTTCAGAAAGGGATCCGTAATTCGGAATGAACCTTCTGCTACCCATGCTTGATATAGCTATAATACTTCCGCTTTTCATAATGGGAATGCATTTCTGAACACATTGTAAAAAACTTCTTGCGTTAACATTCATGATCAGATCCCATTGATTCGGAGTAATTTTAGTAACCGGCTTGAAAGAGTTTATCCCGGCGCAGTGTATAAAAGCGCGAAGACCGTCTGAACGGGAATATATCCTTTCAAACATTTTGTCAATCTCATCCGGATACGCCAGATTATAATTAAGAAGCACAACTTTACATCCGTGACCGGAGATCATTTCAGCAGTTCTTTCAGCTTCTTCATTGTTCTGCACATAATTTATAAATAGTTTATCTGCATAATTCTCTGAAAGCATCAATGAAATGCTTCTTCCTATTCCTCTGCTTCCGCCTGTCACCAGCGCAGCATTATTTTTATTTAATGTTTTCATTGATCCGCTGTTAAGGATTGGATTTTTTTATCAACAAATTCAGTAAGATAACTGACAGTAAATAATTCTGAAAATTCTGCCGGTGACATACCATCACCTATGGCATCGAATATTTCATGTTCACCTATCTTGAATCCGAATTCCTGCTCAATAGAAAACCTGATATCAAGTACATCAAGTGATTCTGCATTTAGATCCGTAATGATCCTGGTATCAGGTAATATATTCTCTTTAGCGATCCTTAAGGCATCTGAAATTATAGAGACCAGTTTTATACCAATATCATTATTTTTAATTTGATTGTTTACCTGAGTGTCCATTTTATTATTATTTTAAGTTTATATTTTCTTAATTAATAAACAGGCGTTCTGTCCGCCAAAGCCGAATGAATTTGTTTGCGCTATACTGACCTTTGCATCACGTGAAAAATTCGGAACATAATCAAGGTCACATAAGTCATCCGGAACTTCATAATTTATTGTCGGAGGTATTATCTGATCTTTAACTGCCATCAGACAAGCAGCAAATTCAATACATCCAGCACCGGCTATCAGATGTCCTGTCATTGATTTTGTTGAGCTGACAGGAATTGAATATGCATCTTCTCCGAAAACACTTTTAATGGCATACGTTTCATTTTTATCATTCATTTTTGTGCCTGTGCCGTGAGCATTAATATAATCCACTGAACTTTTATTGGTCTTCGCACATTCAAGCGCGAGTTCCATAGCTCTGATACTTCCACCTGCATCAGGAGGTTCATCAGTTAGTCTGAATGCGTCATTAGTACTTGCATAACCAGTAACTTCAGCATAAATATCAGCTCCCCTCTTTTTACTTCTTTCATATTCTTCAAGTAAAAAAACCGCTGCTCCTTCACCTATCATAAAACCATCTCTTCTGCTGTCAAATGGTCTGGCAGCTGTTTTATATTCTTCATTATTTTTTGAAAGAACACCAAGCATGCTGAAGGCAACAATTCCATTCGGATTGGTGTGAGAATCACTTCCTCCCGCTATCATTACATCAGCATAACCGTTTCTGATCTGCCTGTATGCTTCACCGATCGCCTGTGAAGATGAAGTACAGGCTGTGGATATAGTCTGGCAGTTTCCCCTTGCATTGTATTTGATTGCAAGGTGAGCAGTTGGAATATTCGGAAGCGCTTTCAATGGTGTAAGAGGATGCAGGTTTTGCATCATGTTGTGCCAGACCTTACTGAAAGCCTGCTCCTTCTCAGTTTCCGATCTTACACTATTTAATACTAATTCAAGAAAACGGTTTGAATACTCAAGATCCCAAAGTCCAATTCCGGAAGTACCCATTGATGTTCCAAATCTGTATGGATCTATCATATCCGTTTCGATACCTGAATCCTTTACAGCTTCCTGGGTTGCTATCATTGCAAATTTGGAAGCGCGGCTCATGGTCTTTACTGATTTTCTGTCTTCAATTAAGTTTTCCAGATCTATTTCAGTCAATGGTGCTTTTGCAAAAAATTTTGTCGGAAGATCGGTCACATCAAATGATGTGATAAGAGATGCGGCTGATTTTCCTTCTTTGAGATTACTCCAGTAAACATCTTTACCGGCACCAAATGGTGATACTACTCCGGCTCCTGTAACAACTACTCTTCTCTCATTCATAACTTTGCTCCTTTTGTTTTTGCGAATCCCGTCAGTTCAGCACCTTCAAGCCAGAAATCATATACTGATTCTATCAGTGCTTTCGTTTTAACGGGATAAAATTGATCCGCATCAATAAGACTGAAAACAAATCTTCCGTCCATTACCGGTTTATCATTAACAAAAATTTCACCTTCAAGCTGTGCCGATCTCTTTTCCTTTGTAATAATATTTACTTTGACAATCAGCTGATCACCCGGTCTGATTAATTTCCTGAATTTAATTTTTTCAACTATAGAAAGAATCGCTTTAAAACTGAAATCAGATGATACTTCAAGCAAAGCCGTTGCAACCTGAGCTACTGTCTCGATCTGCAATGCTCCCGGCATCACCGGGTAACCCATAAAATGATCAGTAAATACATCCTCTGATAATGATACATTCTTTATTGCAGTTATGCTTTTATTGCATTCAATTGATTTGATCTTGTCTATGAAAAGGTATCTCATTGGTTTATTTTTTTATGAAATAAAATTTAAGATCTTATTTCATGTTTCGGTATAAAACTAATCAGATAAAAATTTTCAAATGTCACAGAATTGTAAAAAAAATCATAACAATAAATTTGAATGTCCAAACTTTTTTTCTTATTAACTGAATAAGAAATTCCGGCTTTTAGTATAATTGAGGATTATCTGCAAGGGAGGTGTTTTAAATTAATATAAATTTTCTATCAAAGATATTTTTTTAAAATCTCCGTTTATATTGTATACAATAAATTTTATTAAAAAATAAAATTTTTACTGCTTATTTTGATTGAATATTATATTTTAAGATACACCAATATTCTCATTTTTTAATTCAAAAAAACATCATGAAAAATTTTACATTTATTTGTGCTTTCCTGATTTTTATGGGAATGAATAATATCAGCAAAGCCCAGTTGATGGGCAACAAGATAATTCCGGGAGACTATCCAACAATTGCGGATGCAATAACAGATTTAGACTCTCAGGGAGTTGGTTCCGGAGGAGTAACATTCAATGTACAATCCGGTCATACGGAAGTGTCTTCTAATCTTGTTATCAGTATTCCAAACAATCCCCCTTCAGCAGCGAATCAGGTGATTTTTCAAGCCAGCTTTCCAAACAATAGCGGTGCATTAAATCCGAAGATCATTGCGGCACCGGGTTCATCAGCTACACTTGATGGTTTAATAAAATTTTCAGGAGCTGATTATATCACCTTTGACGGGATCGATCTTGAAGATCCTGTTTCAAATACAGGTAATGCGATGATGGAATGGGGATACGCTCTGTTCAGAGCTGATTCATCTGACGGATCTCAGCATAATGTGATTAAAAATTGTAATATTACTCTTCAAAAAGTTAATACATCCTCCATTGGAATTTATGTGATCAATAAAGATACAAACCTTGTTACTTTTGCTGCAAATAATCCTCTTGGATTAAACAGTTTCAATAAGTTTTATGGCAATAATATCTCAAATGTATATAAAGGAATTCACGTAATTTCATCTTCTGTAAACCGAGATGAGAATAATGAGGTTGGAGTGAATTCAATGGATCCTAATAATATTACTAACTTTGGCGGAAGTACAATAACCTGTGAAGGAATCAGATGTGAAGGGCAGATAGATGTTAAAATAAATAATAATATTATCTCCGGTGGTATCGGTACTTCGGGATCAGCCGCAGTTTACGGGATCTTAGCAACATTATTCGGAGCTACAGCAACTGCTCCAAGCTATGAGATCAGTTATAATCAGGTAACTGTTACCGCAAGTGTAACTTCTCAGGGTACTTATGCAATCAGAGCCCTTGCTACAGCAGACAAAGTATACATTCATCACAACATTGTTGAAAACTGCAATGTGGTTCAAAACTCTACTACTTTTTCAGGAATTGTTCATGATCCTTCCGGTATAACAAACGATGCTTTTATTTATGAAAACATAGTCAGGAACAATACTCATACAGGTACAGGTACTTCGACATTACTGGGTCAGCCTTCAGGTACTGTGACAAATCTGTATATATATAAAAATGAAATTTACGGCAATCAAAAATCGGGAATTAGCGGATCAATGTACTGCATTCAGGCATCAACTTCGTCAGTTGAATGTGATTCAAATCTGATTTTCAATAATACTATGCCAAATTCTTCAGGAGGTTCGGCAAGTAATATTTACGGATATTATAATTCAAGCAGTCCTGTTTCTGAAATGATATTTGATAATGAGATCTATAATTTAACTGTAGGAGGATCAAATACTTCCACATCCGCACTTGTAGCCGGAATCCGCTCAAATGCAAATGCAGCAACTGTTAAGGAAATATACGGAAATCATATTTACGATCTGAATGCAGTCAGCGGAACAGGTTCGACGGGAGGAATTTTTGGAATATACAGTTCATTATCATCAAGCGCAAAGATACATTCAAACAAGATCCACGATATTACAAATAACGGATCAAATTCACTCGCAGGCGGATGCTGGGTTTCATCAGGAAACGGAATAGAGATCTACAATAATTTTATTTCGGATATAAAAGCACCTAACACTTCTAATGCAAATGGTGTAATTGGAATTAATATAACAAGCACTACTGCAAACACAACTGTCGGAGTTTATTATAACTCCGTTTATCTGAATGCTTCCGGCGGTTCTACTTTTGGATCATCCGCTATTTCAGTTACAGCCAGCGCAACAGCTACATCAGGGGCATTAACTATGACAAACAATATATTTATTAATCAATCTGCTCCTGGAAGTTCAAGCGGATATACAACTGCTTTCAGAAGAAGCAGTACTAATCTGGGCAATCTTTCTTATTCAGATTATAATAACTTTTATTCGGGTACTCCATCAGCTAACAGATTAATATTTTTTGACGGAACAAACATCAATCAGACATTAGCTCAATATCAGACAACAGTTTCACCTAATGATGCCAATTCAAAATCTGTTCCGGTTAATTTTGTTGATGCTGTAAATGGTGATCTTCACCTGACAGGAGGATCTGTCGGTGATCTTAATTTAGTTGGTAAACCTGTATCAGGTATAACGGTTGATATCGATGGAGAGCTCAGAGATACGATATCACCATATAAAGGAGCAGATGAAAGTACGCCTTTTGTATTCCCGAGTCTGTATCTTACAGTGGCTCTTGAAGCTTGTTTTCCTTATGATGATTCAGTTTCAGTATTGCTGAGAAATACTTCACCACCATATGCTGTTGTTGATTCTTTAAAAGGTAAATTAAGCCAGACCGGAAATATATATCTTACATTTCCAAATGCAGTGAATGGCGTAAATTATTATATAGTAGTAAACCACAGAAATTCAATTGAGACCTGGAGCAAAGCTGGCGGAGAGATGTTTATTAATGATGCTTTAAGCTATGACTTTACCTCTGATGCGTCTCAGGCTTATGGCAGTAACCAGGTTGATTTAGGTTTAATATATGCAATTTATACAGGTGATGTAAATCAGGATGGATTGGTTGATCTTACGGATCTAGTTCTGATCTCAAATGATGCCAGTAATTTTACGACAGGATATGTAGTAACAGATCTTAACTGTAACAGTATTGTGGACCTGACTGATCTCATTTATTGTCAAAATAACAGCTCTATATTTGTAACTGTTAAAAAGCCATGAACAATTGGTTAATTGGTTAATTGGTTAATTGGTTAATTGGTTAATTGGTTAATTGGTTAATTGGTTAATTGGTTAATT
>JAGQWH010000299.1 GCA_020437545.1 Ignavibacteriota bacterium | reverse complement strand
ATTTAAATTATCAATTATATTTTTTTTATAATTTCAATAAATTTTTATTCACACAAAAAATTTTAATTGTGATAAATATTTAAGTTGATTCCGGATTATCCTTTACTTTTGTTAAATGCGGTCAATTATATCTTAAAATTTTATCCCGGGAAAATCCTGAAATCATTAACTGCAAAAATTCAGATACACAAAAACCACCGGGGCAACAAATATCAGACTGTCGAATCTGTCGAGTATCCCGCCATGTCCGGGTATAAGATCTGACGAATCCTTCACTCCGCAATACCGCTTCAGCATTGACTCAAACAGATCTCCGGTTTGTGAAAATATTCCGGTTATAATTCCAATGACAGCTGCATTGATTAAATTTAATTTTTCAGGGAATACAAAGTGTATCGACACTGAAACAATCATCGTCATCAAAAGTCCGCTCACTGAACCTTCCCATGTCTTCTTCGGACTGATATCGGAAAGCTTATGCTTACCAAAAAATCTCCCTCCGAAATATGCCGAAGTATCGCAGACCCAAATCAGTATGAATAAATATATAACAATATTCAGATCAATACCCGGAAAATTTTCATCGATAATAATATTCAGCAATACAAATGGCAGTGTAATATACAATAATCCGAAAACAGTTAAGACAGGATTAAGCGGATTCTTTTCTTTCCGGAATATTTCAGATGTAAAGATTAAAAAAAATGTCAGTGTGAATATTAAAGTAATATCAAAATTCAAATAATACAAAGCCAGTATAAGTATTGATATGAATATTGCCGTATATTTTAAAACCCGGATCTCCTTCAATTCAAACATACTGAACAATTCCTTCAGAGCAAGTGATGATACAAGCATAGAAAAGATCAGAAAATATATCCCGCCTGAATAACACGCACCGATAATTAATGGTATCCCGAATACTCCTGCGATTATTCTTTTTGTAAGATTACTCATTCCCGGCAGAAGAAATATTTTGCAATTCATTTCCGGAGATGAGCTCAGACTTAGCGGCAGAGTTTTTCTTTATCAGATAAACTATTATCAGAAAACCTATGAAAGAAATTATTCCGTAAATCAGTAATTCTGTCTGCTCCGATCCTGTGATCTTAGAGGCTGCATCCGAACCGAGCATTTCTGACCCGTAAATATATACAGCCAGCGCAGAGATAAAATTATTTATAAAATGAACAGCTATCGCCGTGTATATGCTTCCGCTATGATAGACTACCAGAGTCAGATAAATTCCGAGAATGAATAACGGGATCAGATTGAACGGGTGAAAATGGAACAGAGCAAATAAAAGTCCCGTGAAAAATATTGCTTTTCCGGGTGAGATTATTTTTTCAAAATTTTTAAAGACAAGTCCCCTGAATAAAAACTCTTCGCATATTGCCGGTGTGACAGCGATGACAATTACTATCATTAAGAACTCGGGAATTGAATTTGCAGTGACGAGTTTTTCGGTGGATGCTTCGAGTGTATCAAAAATTTCCTTCAGCCTTGTCAGAAATTCCTGTCCGAACGGCAGATTGAAAATTAATTCATTCTGATAATACATGAACATCTGCAGAAACGGCTGTATGACAAATATCCCGATGATGGCAAGAATAAAGACTGACATCTTCGGTTTCTTAAGCCGGAAGGTTTCTTTAATATTATTGTCCTGCAGCATGACAAGGATCACCGCCGGAACGAGTATGAACATAAACTGCGCAAAAGTAATTATCAGTCTTGTTACATTTACATTCCCCGCATTGATATCAATATCAGAACCCAGTATCAGATATGTTATACTGCTTCCGATTATCTGATACAAAAAGAATACCACCGATAATGAAAGAAATATAAAAACCAATGGAGGGGTTTTTGCAAGCGGTCCCTTTCCGTTCCCGGGCATCTGAAATGAACTCTCCGGTTTTTCTTCTGTCATGCTGTAAAAAAAATTTACTGCAATATCATTATTTTAAACTTTGATTTAAATGATTAACTGAAGGTCTATTATAAAATTTTTGCATTACAAAATGAAATAGCTCAGATAAAACTGATGTAACTGATTAGCGCGGATTTTAATCAAAAAAACTGTTGCGACATTAGTCAACGTTTGAAGAAAAATGATATTGTAACAAATTAAATAAAAGCAAAGGTTAACTATTCCTAATGTATATAGTTAAACTGAAACTACTTATATAAAAAGAAAAGTTTATATTGTTTATCCCTAAAGTAGTAAGTAATACCAACATTAAGAGACAGTTCTGACTATAAAATTATTATTGTAAATTCGTTTCAAAATTAAAAAACTCCGCCTGTTATAAATTGCCGAAAGAAATTCAGAGTATTGGCGAAAGCAAAAATTTCCTTTTCTTAACTGTGCCGAACGTCAGTGCTTTTCTGACTACCGGTGAGTTGAAATTTTTGCCGCCAATGCGAATGAATTTCCGGCAATTTATAACCAGCGGACGATTTTTCTTTGCTTCTTTCTTTTGATCGTTCAAAAGAAAGAAGGTAAATCTGAGTATAGTTGAAATTTATTCTAT
>JAGQWH010000298.1 GCA_020437545.1 Ignavibacteriota bacterium | reverse complement strand
ATACCGCCGCCTACAGTTACAAAGTCTGTTACGACACCCTGAAGATCTCTCTGCACTATCTTCGAACTGCTTGTATTTGATATCAGATATCTGCTGCCTGCAGAATCATAAGTCACGCTTTCTGGACTGCTGTATTGTGAAAAGATATAACCGGGTAAAAAAGTGAAAAGTAATAAAATAAGTTTTTTCAAATTGATTTTTTTTGTTTAGTAAAAAGTTTCAGCTAATAAGTATAAAGTATTAGGTATTAAGTATTAGGTATTAGGAATAACTATTCTGTTTTAGAATTTAATTTGATTATAAATCAAACACTACCCAACTGTCATTTGTTCTGCTATCCAGTTATCAATAACATCTTCAAGAATCGGAAGAGGTATTGCACCGTTCATTAAAATTACATCATGGAATTCTCTTATATCAAATTTATCCCCAAGACTGTCTTCAGCTTTTTTTCTCAGATCTTTTATCTTAAGTTCTCCAATTTTGTAAGCAACTGCCTGACCGGGCCATGAGATATATCTGTCAATTTCAGACTGAATATCCTGATCGGAATTAGGTGTATACTTTCTCATGAATTCATATGCCTGCTCCCGGGACCATTTTTTATCGTGAATGCCGGTATCAACTACAAGTCTGCATGCTCTCCACATTTCAAAGGTCAGCGCTCCGTATAGCTGATAAAGATCTTCGTACATACCTGTTTCATATCCGAGACTTTCGGAATAAAGACCCCATCCTTCGACAAAAGCTGTAACTCCGAGATCCCTTCTGAATTTAGGCAGATCAGTCTGTTCCTGAGCAAGGGATATCTGAAGATGATGTCCCGGAACGGCTTCATGCATTGCAAGAGATGTCATTGTATATTTTGGTCTTGATGAGAGATTGTAAGTATTCACATAAAAATATCCCGGTCTCGAACCGTCTTCCGGTGCTGAGTAATAGTAAGCCTGAGGAGCTGAAGCAGCGCGGAACTCTTCCATTTCCTTAAGATCATATTTGGCTTTTGGCAATCTGCCGAACATTCTTGGCAGTGCAGTGTCAACTTTTGAAAGTATTTCCCTGAAACCATTCAGAAGATCTTCTTTTTCAGTATAATAAAACTGCGGATCCGTTTTTAAATAGATATTAAACTCTTCAAGAGTACCATTAAAACCTATACTGTCTTTTACATTTTCCATTAAAGCAACTATTCTGTTTACTTCGTTCAACCCCAATTCATGTATCTCATCAGCAGTATAATTCAGTGTAGTATAATCCTTAATACTTTTTTCATACCTTTCTTTACCATCCGGAAGCGCCCATATACCTGCGTCTTTACGGCAGTTTGGAATATATTCATTCTTTACAAAATCGTACAACTTCTTATATCCCGGTATTATATCATTCTCAATAATATTTTTCAGTTCTTCTGAGACCATAACTTTCTCTTCGGGAGTCAATTTATTATCTCTGAATATCGGGGAATAAAATTCTGATTTCTCAATTTCAGTATTCATTACATTCTCCATCTGCGGAAGTGTTTGTTCCATTATAAATACCGGAGGTACAATTCCAGCATCTATTCCCTTTTTCATATTTGAAATTGCATTATCAACTTTTTCCCCAAAGCCTTTCAGTCTTTTAAAATATTTCTGATATTCATCATAAGTTTCGGTTGGCTGAACGAATGCAAGCTGAGGAAAACTTATATGAATCCCCCACTGCTGGCCTAAAGGCATATAATAACCATTGAATTTTTCATCAGCAAGATTGTCTTCAAGTGTGGATTTAAAGAGATCGAAATTAAGTTTATTGGCTGAGTTTAATGAAGTATAGTCAATACCGTTTAATCTGTTCAGAAATGCCCTTAAGGAATCGTAATAAGCAAAGTTAGCCTCTTCTGAATTATCCGACAACTTATCATCATATCTGTGATCACCTTCGTAGGTCGCTCCTTCGGGATATATGCGTTTGTTGTATTCGTCATAGTCATTTAACAATGACATTAATTCTGAATCAGGATCTGAAGAATAGGCTGAAGTGCTGTTCATTAATAAGGAAATTAACATTATTGGAATGAGTAATAAATATCTCATGTGACAATATAAAAAAAGGTTTATGAATTTTTAAAAATACACTTACGGGGCATCTCCTTCAAGGTTATTTTAAAAGAATGATTTCTCATATTCTTTGTCCATCGGATCTGCAAACTTTTGGTATCACCAATAATGGGTCGAAACGACTTTACTTTTGTTTCAGGTGACTTTACTTCTGTTTCTGACGACTTTACTTCTGTTTCTAGCAACTTTACTTCTGTTTCTAGCAACTTTACTTTTGTTTCTAGCGACTTTACTTTTGTTTCTAGCAACTTTACTTTTGTTTCTAACGACTTTACTTTTGTTTCTAGCGACTTTACTTTTGTTTCTAGCGACTTTACTTTTGTTTCTAGCGACTTTACTTTTGTTTCTAGCAACTTTACTTTTGTTTCTAACGACTTTATTTTTATTTCTAACGACTTTACTTTTGTTTCTAACGACTTTACTTTTGTTTCTAGAGACTTTACTTTTGTTTCTGA
>JAGQWH010000297.1 GCA_020437545.1 Ignavibacteriota bacterium | reverse complement strand
GGAAGAAGATTAAGTGATCAGACGATATCAACTGTCAACGGAAATTATCTTTGCAAAAAATTTCTAATGACATTTAAGATAGAATATGGATTATTACCACCTTTTATTTATATACCAATTGTAACTCTCCCAGATACAGTTTATATCGCAAGTGATATATGGGTTGCAAAAGAAAGTTCACCTTCCATAAATGTTGATCTGTCCGGACTTGGATTTCCAATTAACTTCACTATTCCCGGTTCTCTGAAAGAACTAACATCAGGTGCAGTCGGAATTTCTAATATTAATACTTCAGTAGCAACTAAGTTTGAACTTTCACAAAACTATCCAAACCCGTTCAACCCAACTACGAATTTGGAATTTGGAATTTCGGAATTGGGATTTGTTTCTTTGAAAATCTATAATGCTTTAGGTAAAGAAGTTGCTACTATTGTAAATGAAGTCTTAGCTCCCGGAAAATATAACTATCAATTTTCAACTGCCGATTACCAACTGGCAAGCGGGATTTATTTTTACACATTGGAATCGGGTGGTTTGGTTGAGACTAAACGTATGATCCTGTTGAAATAGTTAGTAGTTAATAGTTAGTAGTTATATAGGTTTAGATAGTTGATCTACTATTAAGAATCAATTGTCGATTGTCAACTATCAATTGTCAACTATCAATTGTCAACTATCAATTGTCAATTATTTATTTATTATGAGATTAATTACAGCAATTGTTTTTTCAATTATCTTTTATTCTTCAGCCTATTCTCAGATAGTATTAAAGCCTCATATCGGATTGAATTCAAAGCCGCTGGATTCGGATACAGCTTGTTACTTTACCCCATACACAGGCAGCTTTAATACAACCGGTTATCAGGCGGGAGATACTGTAAATGATTTTACTCTTTTCAGTTATGGCGGTGATACATTAAATCTCCGCAGAGAACTTGAGAAAGGAAAACCTGTTGTTCTGATAAGCTGCAGTTATACCTGCCCCGTCTTCAGAGGTAAAGTGCCCGACATCAATTCATTAATTTCTCAGTATTCTGACAGTGTATCAATTTTTTTGATCTATACAATAGAGGCGCATCCTTATATTGATATCAGTCCTTATTTCGGATTTGTGAATACATCACAGCAGAATATCAGCCAGGGAATACTATACAGACTGGCGCAGAATTACGGCGACAGAAGATATGTCGTAAACAGGATGGACAGCGGGATGACCATTAACGCTCCTGTATTCATAGACGGTCCATGCGATCCATGGCTTAGGAGTTTCGGTCCGGCTCCTAATAATGCTTACCTGATCACTACTCAGGGAATTGTATATTCCAAACATCCGTGGTTCAATAAAGCGCCGCTTAATATGTCACACGATATAGACAGTTTGTTTGGAATAACCGGCGGAGGTGGCGGTCAGTACACAGGAACTTTTAATTTCCGGCGTCTGGGAGACTCGATAGTTTACGGAGTAGCCGGTGAAACAATTTACGGTCATGGTGAATTTATAAATAATTCAAATGACACAGCAATTATAAGAGCAGTTCGTCAGGTAGAAAATTTTCCCTCCGGCTGGGCTAGTTCTATTTGCATAGATGTATGCTATTCACCTGAAACAGATACAGCAATTTTTTATCTCCCTCCTGCTGATACTCAATCTTACACAATGTATTTTTATACGGCTCCTGCACCCGGCAACGGAATGGTAAGAATGATTTTTGAGAATGTGAATGTTCAGAACAACAGATTTAATCAGAGATTTTACGCATCTACTTCCCTGTCTTCCATAAGTGATCCGAATGAAATTCCTATTGAGTTTTCTCTTAGCCAGAACTATCCAAACCCGTTCAATCCCACAACCAATCTGGAATTTGGGATTTCGGAATTGGGATTAGTTACGCTGAAAATTTATGATATCTCGGGAAAGGAAGTTATGACTCTTGTGAATGAGCAAAAGTCTCCTGGATATTATTCAGTCAGTTTCAATGGTACAAATCTGTCGAGTGGAATTTATTTCTATTCGATCAAAGCAGGTGATTTTGTTTCGACGAAGAAGATGACCCTCATTAAATAGAAGTAGTTAATAGTTAGTAGTTAATAGTTAGTAGCTGAAGTTACGCAAAATTATAATAAGGCTTGTTAAAAGGTAAAATTAATTACAAATGCTTTTAAAAAAAAATAATATTCTTCGATTTTGATATCCACACCATAACCCCCTCCTTGCAAAGGAGGGGGCAGGGGAGGTTTTTAATCGTAAAAAAGACAACTTGCGTAACTTGAGTTAGTAGTTAACAGTTTTTTAATTCCTTGTACGTAACTTGAAACTCGTAACTTTTAACTAAAAAAAAGCCGTGGGATAAATAATCCTGCGGCTTTATTAATATTGAATTGAAATTCTAACCTTATGTTCTATAATCATTGATTGACTGAAGCTTAATCTGTTGAAACTAAATTTGCTTTACTCTAAGACCAATAAATTTACATTTTAATTTAAAAACATATCAGATATAATTGACGAAACAGATACTAAGGAGACAGAAATGAAAAGCAAAATGCCAATTCA
>JAGQWH010000296.1 GCA_020437545.1 Ignavibacteriota bacterium | reverse complement strand
CGGTGAAGCTTTCTGCTGCGCCTTTCATAATGTCAGTGACACTGTATTGGCATCCGTCGAAGCTCAGATCGATCTTGACCGTGAAATCCCTGAAGAAGCAAAAGTATCAGTAAGAATGGGAATTCATTCAGGTAATGCTGAATGGAACGGGAATGATTACATGGGATATATTACTCTTGCAAGGACTAATAGAGTTATGTCTGCTGCTAACGGAGGACAGATCCTTATTTCAGAAAGTTCTCATGATCTGATCTATGAAAAAACATATTTAACAAACAGTCATGATGAGATCTCTTTTCGCGACATGGGCGAGAGAAGATTAAAAGATCTCATTCAGCCGATGAAATTATTTCAGGCGGTTTCAGATAAAATCACTGCCGACTTTCCCCCGCTGAAAACTCTTGACGCCAGACCGAATAATCTCCCGATCCAGCTTACAAGTTTCATAGGTCGTGAAGAAGTAATGCAGCAGCTTAAGAATTTATTCAGCAAAACCCGGCTGCTTACTATCACCGGTTCGGGCGGATCCGGCAAAACCCGCCTTGCAATGCAGACAGGGGCTGATATGATAGATGATTTTGCCAACGGGGTTTTCCTCGTTGAGCTGGCACATGTAACAGATCCCGTTTTAATTCCTCTGACCATTATGAATTCTCTGGGAATTAAGGAAGAGACGGAAAAGACCCCCGATGAATCCCTGATAATGTATCTTAAGAATAAAGAGTTGCTGATCATTCTTGATAATTGTGAACATCTTGTCATTCATTGCGCAAAATTAACAGAGCTTCTTTTAACAAGCTGCCCTGATCTTAAGGTAATTGCTACAAGCCGTGAAGCAATGAACTGTCAGGGTGAACACACTTTCCGGCTCCCGTCACTTTCTCTTCCTGATGTAAATGTTGACAATACTCCCGAGCAGCTTACTCAATATGAAGCAGTCAGATTATTTATAGAAAGAGCTCTCTCTGTTAACCCGGCTTTCAGAGTTAATAATGATAATGCGCCGGCGCTTGCTCAGATCTGTTCACAGCTTGACGGAATTCCTCTTGCAATAGAGCTTGCAGCAGCCAGAATAAAGGTACTTACTCCCGAAAAGATCTGTGAAAAATTGGATGACAGATTCAGATTACTTACCGGAGGTAAAAGAACTGCGCTTCCGAGACAGCAGACTCTCAAAGCTCTTATTGACTGGAGCTATGATCTTCTTAATGAAAATGAAAAATTATTATTTCAGAGACTTTCGGTTTTCTCAGGAGGCTGGACTCTGGAAGCAGCCGAAGAAATTTGTTCTGATAATAATTTTGATTCTTATGAAATAATGGACACGAATTCACATCTGCTGGATAAATCTCTTATCGGTCAAACTGAAAATTCAGGATCAATCCGGTTTTATTTTCTTGAATCCATCAGACAATATTCAAATGAATTACTGAAACCCGATGATAATGTTTATAAAAAGCATTTTGAATATTTCCTGAAAATTACTGATCAGACCCGGATGATAAATGAAACAATGGATCAGAAGCAATGGGTAAAGTTAATTGATACCGAGACCGGTAATTGCAGAGCTGCAATCAATCATGCATTGAATAATGATATAAATGCCGCATGCGTGATTGTAAATAATATGATCAATTACTGGGACATCAAAGCCTATTTTCTGGAAGCATTACAGACCTGCAGGAAAGTCATTGAATCTGACCTTTCAAATGTATCGGAAATAAATCTGGCTAAAATATATTATTCAACGGGATTAATGTATAATAATGTAGGGAAAATTCCTGACGCTGAAAAATTCATTAAAGACAGTTTGGTAATTTTCAGAAAATTAAATGACAAAGTGGGAATTTCAGAATGTCAGAATTCTCTCGGTGTCATTATACATCTTAATCCATCCAGACATAAAGAAGCAAAAGAATGCTATGAAGAAGCTCTTTCACTTGTCAAAGAATTAAATCTGAAAATAAATACTGCCAATGTGCTTTATAATCTTTCCTTTGTCGCAGTCGCGGATAATGATAATGAACTTGCCCTGAAATACAGACTTGAATCACTTGAGATATACAGGGAATTAAAGGATTATTCACAGACAGCAAGGACTCTTGCAAGTCTGTCTGTTTTCGAACTAAAAAGAAATGACTATGAGAAAGCTCTTTTTTATAATGAAGAAAGTCTTGCAATTGCTACCGAGCTTGATGATAAATACATAATCTCTATAAATTTAATTAATCTCGGTAATATTTATTTCGGGAAAGAAGATTATGACAATGCATTTAAAATGTTCAGCGAATCACTTTCAATCCTGAGAGAATACGAATATAAAAGCAATCTCCTTGCGGTTTTACAGCTTATAGGTCAGACACTGGAAAAGAAAGGCGAATATGAGAAAGCAATTAATCATCATAAAGAATCAATTCTTATTGGCAGAGATAACGGAAATGAATATTTTCTTGCAACAAATATATACGGTCTTGGTCTTGCCTATTTTGGTTTGAAAGATCACGAAACTTCCCTCAGGTATTTTTCATTCTTAAAAACCCTTACCGATTGTCAGTATAATCCGATCGGCAAAAAACAACTTTTACACGCTGAAGAAATCAGAAGTAAAT
>JAGQWH010000295.1 GCA_020437545.1 Ignavibacteriota bacterium | reverse complement strand
GTTGCAGTGCGACACTCGCAACGTTTTGCGTTACCACTCACGCGTTTCAGTGCGATACTCGCAAAGTTTTGCGTTACCACTCACGCGTTTCAGTGCGACACTCGCAATGTTTCGCGTCCCGCAGAATTAATCCGAATTTTCTACATTTTCATCATAAAGTTTTTTTTCCGCGGAAAAATCTGCGGATGCCGGTAGTTAATAATCAATTTGTCCAGGCGATCTGGAGGTCCGCAGAGTCTTCCGCATTAACAGTTTTCTTGTTGAAAAATTTCTCAGTGCGGAATGACGCTACTGATACGTCGAAAAAGATGACTCTGCAGAGACGGTGAATTATTTCTTTGAGCCTTGGATCCGCCGCCGCGGATTAGAGGCTAAGAAGAATCGAATCTTTTTTTACGTTTTAAATAAAATCTATATTGAGTATTATTGAATCCTAATTCAGTCAGTAAATTCAGATTAACTAAAAATGAAAATAGCTGTAATGCAGCCTTATCTTTTTCCATACATAGGCTACTTTCAGCTTATAAATGCTGTTGATAAATTTGTGATATATGATGACGTGAATTTTATTAACAAAGGCTGGATCAACAGAAATCATATTCTGGTAAACAACGAAAAACATCTGTTTACCTTACCCCTTAAGAAATCCGGCCAGAATAAGTTAATTAAAGATATTGAAATTCATGATCCTGAGGAGTGGAAAATAAAATTCCTGAAGACCATTGAAACCAGTTATAAACATTCAGAATATTTTAAGAATACTTTTGAAATGATTTCTGATATTCTGAATTCAGTCGATAATACAATTTCGGGTTTTAATGTCTATTGCCTGAAGATCGTTATGAAATATCTTGATCTCAGAACGGAGATCGTTGAAAGTTCGGAAGTATACTGTAACAGTGATCTCAGATCTCAGGAAAGAATACTTGATATTTGCTCCAAAGAAAATGCAACAGGATATTTTAATCTTCCGGGCGGAGCGGATCTTTATTCACACGAGATATTTAATTCAAAAGGGATCACTCTGAAATTTCTGATGCCTGATAATTTTACATACAGACAATTTGATGATAACTTTACTGATTCGCTTTCTATTATTGATGTGCTTATGTTTAATTCAAAAGAACGTGTCAGAGAGCTTTTGAATAAATATGTTTTATCCTGATCTGTGAATATGCATAAAATTATTTCAATTGAGAATAAGGAAGAGTGGAACATTGCTCTTAATGGCATTAATCATTCGTTTGCTTTTACACAAGAGAATTGTTACGCAATGAGTCTGACAACGGGTTACGATACTTTTTTATATTGTTATCAAAAGGAAGACGTTAAGATCATCTGTCCGCTGGCTGAAAGAGTCTTTAAAGGATATAAAGACATTGTGACTCCATACGGTTTCTCGGGATTTGCAGGTAATAAGGACAGCAGGGAATTCAAATCACACTGGTCTGAATTTGTAAAAGAAAAAAAATATGTGTGCGGCTATATCAGCCTGAATCCTTTGTTCCGGAATGATTCTTATTATGATAAAGATGATGCTTTCAGTAATACGAATCTTTATTTTATAGACCTGACTCAAAGTCTGACAGATTTATTTGAAAATCTCGATTCAAACAGAAAAAAAATCATTGTGAATTATAAGAAGCAAGAATCGAAATTCATCTATGATAAAAAAAAACTTACTGATTTTTTCCTGAATAATTATGAGAGCTTTCTTAAAAGAATAAATGCTTCGAAGGCAAATTATTTCAGCCGTGAAACTCTTGAATATATCTGCGGTCTTGAAAATGTTTTTATGGTCGGCGCCGGCAGATCTGATCTGGAAGCAGTATATATTTTCAGCTCAACCGGATACGCAGCTGATTGTATGTTCAATGTCGCAACACCGGAAGGAAGAGAATTTTCACCGTTACTTCTATGGTGCGGAATAAGACATTTTAAAAAGAAAAAGATACCCGTAATTTGTCTCGGCGGCGGCTTAAAAGAAGATGATAATGTTGCATTGTCAAAAGAAAGATTCGGAGGCTATAAACTCCCATTCTTTAATCTTAAACAGATTTACAATAAAGAGATTTATATTGAATTATGTTCAGATAAGGAAATTTCTACAGAAGAAGTTTTTAAGAAAGAAGGTTTTTTTCCTGCATTTAGAAAAAGTTAAATGTTCAATAAACTCAAGTGGATTTAATAGCAAATGTTTAATATTTAAAATTTGTTTGCAAAACCTGAGTTTTGCAAACAATTGCGTTCCCAAACGGAGTTTGGGAACGAGCAACAAGATAGTTGATAGTTGATAATTGATAGTTGATATGAATACTCAATACTCAATACTCAATACTTAATACTTAATACCTAATACTTAATACCAGATAATGTTTACCAAGTCCGCAAAATTTTACGATGCTATCTATCATTTCAAAGATTACAAAGAAGCATCCGAAAAGCTGCATAAAATAATAAAGAGTCATAATTCTTCGGCAAGAACCTTGCTTGATACTGCTTGCGGGTCGGGTAAACATCTCGAACATCTTGAAAAATATTATGAAACTGATGGTCTCGATATCAATGAAGAGCTTCTTGAAATTGCAAAGCAAAGATGTCCGCGATCGGTGTTTCATATTGCTGATGTTTCGGGTTTCAGTCTTGAAAAAAAGTTTGATGTGATTACA
>JAGQWH010000294.1 GCA_020437545.1 Ignavibacteriota bacterium | reverse complement strand
AGCATTTGAGTTTGGTTAATTTTATTATAATATATAACCGGAATATTTATTGAACACCGGAATTCAATACAACAGATCCCTGAATCTTCAGCAAATGAAAATACCATGTATTTGTTTCATGTAATAAAATTAATCAAGCAAAAAACATCCCTGTGAATTTAGATGAAAAGCAATTTAAATCAGTTTATGACGAACACAGTAAACTAATTTACAATCTATGTCTCAGCTATGTATTGAATTCCGAAGATGCACAGGATATTACGCAGGAAGTATTTGTTAAAGTTTATAAAAATTATCACAAATTCAATCCTTCAGAAGCATCAATAAAAACCTGGATATACAGAATTGCAATAAATCAGTGTCTCGATTTCCTTAAAGCAGGTAAAGCTAAAAAACGGTTCGGTTTTATTACATCCCTTTTCCATCCGGAGTCCAATGAACTTATTCAAGAAGCCGCAAATATAGATCATCCGGGTATCGAACTGGAAGATAAGGAAGCGCTTAATAATCTGATGAAAATTATTTATTCCTTACCTGAAAATCAGAAAACCGCCGTTATACTTTTGAAAATTGAAGGAAAGCCACATAAAGAAGCTGCTGATATTATGGATTGCAGTATCAAAGCTCTGGAATCACTTTTTCAAAGAGCTAAAATAAATATTCAAAAGAAATTGAAAATCACAGAAGGATTTTAAAAAAATAATCGTATAAATTTATAAAGCATATGTTAAATAAATAATGGATCAAAAAAGCTCAAATATTGATAAAGAACTTGATAAATTAAAACTAATAAAAACTGTCGATACTCCTCCTTATCTTTTTACAAGGATCAAGCATCAGATCGACTCTATAGAATCAGAATCAGAATCAGAAACAGCGCCCGCAGAATGGAAATGGGGATTTGCTCTGACAATGATAATCGTTCTTGCTCTGAATATTTCCACTTTGTTCAATTCAAATACATCCGGCAGTGCGGATCAGACTTCCGGAATAAATGAAGTGGTATCTTACATGAATATGTCATCTAACAACGAATTGTATAAAAATAATGACTAAATTAAAATTATTAAGTATTGCCGTTATTGGACTTATACTGATCAATCTGGTCTTGTTAACATTTCTTTTCCTTCGGAAACCTCCGCCTCATCCCCCGGACAGACAACCTCCGCTATCAGAAAGAAGAGGTCCGGCTGAAATGATAATTAAAGAATTGCATTTTGATAAAGACCAGGTATCTCAATATGAAAAACTTATTGATGTGCATAAGAATACTATAAAAGAACTTGACGACAGTATCAGAATTACAAAAAATGATCTTTATAAAACTCTCGAAAACGACAATACTTCAGAAAAAGATTCTCTTGTTAACCGTCTTTCAAATCTTCAGAAGCAAATTGAAACAGTACATTATGATCACTTTGCTGATATTAAAAAGATCTGCAGACCAGATCAGATAAACTATTTTAATGAACTGATCTCAAAGCTGGCTGAATTCTTTTCTCCGAAAAAAGGACCGCCACCTCATAAGGATCCAAAAGATTTATAGGATTTTTATGATTCTCAGGAATTACGATCTTAAATTAAAAAACTCTTTATATCTTTTGATTATAAAAAAACCGGAAGATCATCTCAACCGGTCTATTATAAAAATTTCGCTTCTTAAACTTTTCTTCTCTACATTATCAATTATCTTTTCACTATGTAATTTAATCGATAACAAGTAACGATAAATGATAATAAGTTTTTTTGCTTATAAGAATTTCATTTAAAATCCTTATTGGGTATCTTTTACAAAACATAATTATTCTAATTACAGCTAAGAAATTTGGAATAATTTTTTTAATAATTTTAAAAATAATTATAATGAGCAAATTTGAAATTTCATCGGAAACACAGGCATTATTTGATGAACTTGATAGTCTTTTCCCTGAAAACATAGGGGTGTGCAGACAAGATTGTATTAATAATTACGAACATTGTAGAAATACAACCAATATTGACTGCGAAGACAGACTTACTGAATGTTACCGCAAATGCTATGCGGACAATCCTAATGCTGAACTAAAGCAGCGTGCAGATAAAATTCTTGAAAAAATTCAAGAATCCCTTAAGCAAGCATGATAATACTAAGCAGGAATAGCTATTTTCTTATTCTAAAAACCGGAAGATGCTTTCTTCCGGTTTATAGTTTAATATAAGTACTTAGTATTTATTAAAACTTTATTCCCCTTCCGGGCAGGCTGTCTGAAAATAATTCAGATATAACTGCCTCGAATACGCCGCGGCGGATCAAAGAAGAGCATTTTGAAGTTTTTTATCTTGGAGTCTTTGAGTCTTTGAGCCTTATAGGCAAAGTCAACGTTTTCGGACATCCTGGCCACGGCGGATTGGTAAGCAGAAACGAAGTTTTGAGACACTCTCTTTATCAGGAGGACTCTGCCGGCTTAAAGTTCTCTGACTGAGTCCTCCATAGTACCCTGCCTTGAAAGAATAACCTCGCAGCAAGCAGCGAGGTATCTTAGTAGTATTAAAAATAAATTTAATTTACTTAAATTTGCTTATCACAATAATATTTTGATTTCATAAAAATTTATTATGAAATAACCCGCCTGTGATAAATTGCCGAAAGAAATTCTGAGTATTGGCGAAAAGCAAAAATTTCTTGTCTGAGCCGACCGTCGGTGCTTTTCTGACGGTCGGTGAGTTGAAATTT
>JAGQWH010000293.1 GCA_020437545.1 Ignavibacteriota bacterium | reverse complement strand
ATACCCAATACCCAATACTCAATACTCAATACTCAATACTCAATACTCAATACTCAATACCCAATACCCAATACTCAATACCAAAAAAAACTAAGTAAACAATTTTTACTTGTTATGTCTATGTATTATTGTTTTATTTACAAAACTCTTATGATAACAGTTAAAAATCTTACAAAAAAATATCCGGGCGGAGTCACGGCTCTTGATAATGTATCTTTTGAAGTAAATAAAGGTGAAATTTGCGGTTATGTCGGAACAAATGGTGCAGGTAAATCAACTACCATTAAAATATTGACCGGTGTACTGGACTTTGACAAAGGTGACGTTTTTATAAATGATATTAATGTCAAAGCAAATGCTTTTGACGTAAAAAAAATAATAGGTTATGTACCTGAAAATGCAAATCTTTTTAATTCTCTTACTATCAAAGAATTTCTTGATTTTACCGGCACGGTCAGAAACATTGAAAAGCAAACACTGGAAAGAAGAATAACCAATTTCAGTGAGCTGTTTGGATTCAGGGACATTACAGATACTTCAATTGGAAAGATATCAAAAGGAAATAAACAAAAGACGCTTATTACATCTGCACTGTTGCATGATCCGGAGGTAATATTTTTTGATGAACCGTTAAATGGTCTTGATGCTAATTCGATCTTTGTTTTTCATGATCTGGTAAATTTCCTTTTGTCCCGGTCAAAGACAATTTTTTATTGCTCTCATCTGCTTGATACGGTCGAAAAGATTTCATCCAAGATAATTCTTATTGACAGCGGGAAAATTAAGATTGACATGAAAACATCCGAGTTAAAGAAGACTGAAAATTTCAGCAGTCTGGAAAATATTTTCAGAGAGCTTAGATCAGATCAGGAATCCAATAAATATCCTTATGAAAATTTGTTTGATTAACTTATTGCTGATTACCATTTTTATACAGAATAAAGTATGCGCCCAGTATGCTGAAATTTCCAATGATACAATTTACAATACAAATATTTTCAGAACCAATTTATATAATGATGCCAATTCTGCTTATCTGGGATCGGTGCTGAATTATAATAACAGTTATAACAGACTCGGGATCACGGTCAATAACAATTACCTCTCCAATGTTTCAAAACTGAATCAGAATTTTTACAGAGATTATAATAATCTGAATCTTATAGTATATTACAATGTGAAAAATAATTTCAGCGCCGGAGCAGGTGTACAGAATGTATTTTTTACTGACGGAAAGAATACTGCGACAAATAAAAACAACAGTAATTATATCTTTGCTGATCTTAATTATTCTCTTTTTAACAGACTCCTGATCAATTCAAGGCTTGGTTATAAATCGGAAGATCAGATAGGGGAGATAAATACAGGATTCAGCGGCATAATCAATGCAACCGCTGATAATCTGTATTTCAATGAATATTTAACAAACGGAAACATCACTCTTTTCTATGAAGATCTTATGCAGAAGCAGAATCACAATTATGAAATATCGGCGAGCATTTCAAAAAGATTCGGAGCCCAGACTGACAATACCGGAAATATAAGTTATTATAATCAGCTTAATGATTTTTATTCACCTGCTACACCAAGTGTTGCGGAACTGTACAATGTCAAAAACAATATTGAACGGCGACAGGAAAATTATTTCCAGATAGGTGATGTACTGAATTATTCACTCAACAATAATCTTATATTTTCCTTTTCCGGATTTTTTATTAACAGGGATATAACAAAAGAGTATCAATTCAGAGCTGCTCCGTCCAATATTATTTTTGAAAACGTTTATGATTCAAAGGTTGTACAGTCAAATCTTGAGGTCAATGCGGGTATAAATTACAGCAGGGAAAATTTTCTGTCACAATTTAATCTGATCATAAGCGAGAGATCCGAAAATCATTCACTTATAAATACTGAAGGTTATACTCCTGCTCAGATACTTGAACTTGAAAGATCTGAAAAAAATAAAAACAACAACAGTACGAGAGCTTCAGCCCTGCTTAACATTGTTTATAATTTCTCAAATACTAATTCCTTTGGATTCACAGGCTCAACATCACTTCTGAAATATGATACTGATTTTCAGCTTAATTATGATGACAGGGATGAAAGTGAAACCGTATTATCAGCGTATCATCAATACGATAATCTGATTAACTTCAATGTCCAGACAAGATTTGATATTTTGCTGTCCGGGCTTAATTATATTTATTCACAAAGAAGTGCCAATAATTTTAATAACAGAATATATAAATTGACATCTGTCAGTTCCTTCAATCCTGTAAGCAAAATTAATACACGGAACGTAGTACAGGTGCTGGCAAATTATACTGTTTATGACTTTGAGGATATTGTGTCTCAGGTACAGAGTTTTTCTTACAGACAGCTTTATATAATGGATTCCACTACATTTAATGTATTCCCGGATTTTTATTTTGATTTCAATGCAGAGCTTAAAATTTATGAACAGGGACAGTTCAATGATAATAATTTTTTAGTAAAACCGATAGCATATTTTTCTGAGCAGCTTCTTGCGCCAAATATAAATTATATGTTTGATTATTTTATAAATGCGGGGATAGGATATAAATTTTTTCAGCAGCTCAGATACAGATATGAGAATGGTGAAAAAGTGCTGTCAAACACTTACCAGACTTACGGACCTTTCGGAAGAATAATATTATATCTGAATAAAAACTCTGTAATTAATTTAATTGCGGGGCTGGATAACATTGTTTTTGATGATCCATTGCAAAATAACTCA
>JAGQWH010000292.1 GCA_020437545.1 Ignavibacteriota bacterium | reverse complement strand
AGGGCGGAACTTACAATTACGATTTCACAATATCGGCTGCGCAGGCATACGGTAATAATCTTATTCTGAAATCCGGCAGATATTGTAATTACAGCGGAGACGTGAATCAGAGCGGAGAAGTGAATCTGACTGACCTGATATCAGTTAATAATTCCTCTGCAGTATTTCAAAGCGGATACATTCCTGAAGATATCAATGGAGACAACTTTGCCGACCTGACGGATCTGACAGTGGTTTATAACAATGCTAGTGTGTTTGTTGTGAAAATTACGCCGTGAGTTTTTATCAATTACGAATTACGAATTATGAATTACGAATTTGGTATTATGAATTACGAATTTGGTATTTAATATAAAGTGTTTCGTATAAAGTATTTTACCGTCGCAGCGGATCAGATTGATCAGCTGCGGCGGTTTTTTTTTATAATAGTAAAATTACCGGAAAGAGCAAAAGACTTTGTTAGAGATGAAACAGATCATCTTCCTTTCAAAATATTATTTATAGAAATATCAATTTTACGCAACCATAGTTTAATACGCAATTCGTAACTTGAAACTCGTAACTGTTTATGTGTAATTTGTAATTTGTAAACTGAAATTTATATATGCGACAGCTTGCTGCAATAATGTTTTCCGATATGTTCGGTTTTACTGCTCTCATGCAGCAAAATGAACAATTGGCAAACAGCAAACGGATCCGGTATAAAGAAGTTCTGGAAACATCTGTTTCTGCATATAGCGGAAAGATCCTGCAATACTATGGTGACGGAGCTCTCAGTATATTCAACAGTGCTATTGACAGCGTAAATTGTGCAGTTGAAATTCAGCAAAAATTGCTTCTGGAACCCAGGGTTGATCTGCGGATCGGCATACATACGGGAGATATTTCAATTGAAAATGAAACCATATATGGCAATGGCGTTAACCTTGCTTCAAGGATCGAATCTCTTGCCGTACCGGGTTCGGTATTTATTTCAGAAAAAGTATATGATGAAATAAAAAATCAGGATCAAATTATTGCCAGAGAAATGGGTTTCTTTGAGTTAAAAAATATATCAAAACCTTTACGCATATTTGCAATTGATAAGACAGGACTTGTAGTTCCATCACGCAGTGAACTCAAAGGTAAAACCACTCAGCCTTCCAACCGTCTTGCAGTTCTGCCTTTTGTGAATATGAGCGCAGATCCCGAAAATGAATACTTCAGCGACGGCATTACGGAAGAGCTGCTTAATACGCTTACCAAGTTAGATGGACTTCAGGTAACTTCAAGAACTTCAGCCTTTGCTTTTAAGGGAAAGAATACTGATATCCGCGAAATAGGATCGCAACTCAATGTTGACAGGATACTGGAAGGCAGTGTCCGCAAATCCGGAAACCGGGTGCGCATTACGACTCAGCTCATAAATGCAACTGACGGATACCACATCTGGAGTGAAACATTTGACCGGGACCTGACAGATATATTTGAAGTGCAGGATGAGATCAGCCGTATCATAGCTAACAAGTGTCGTGTGAATCTGACTTCAAAAGATCTGGAAAACCCACTTATTAAAACGCCGGCTAAAAATCTCGAAGCATATAATCTTTTTCTGAAAGGTCTGCATTTCTATAACAAGATCACTCCCGCTGATTTTAAGAAAGCCATAGATTGTTTTGAGGAAGCAATAGCCCTTGAACCTGATTACGCCAATGCTTACGCAATGGCTGCGGCAGGTTACGCTTTTCTCGGGTCGACAGGACAAATGCATCCAAACGAAGCTTTTGTGATCGTGCATAGATACAGCGATAAGGCAATAAAACTGGATGGTTCACTCTCAACAGGGTATGCAACAAAAGGTTCTGCGTATTTACTTTACGATTGGGATTGGAAAAAGGCGTACGATTCATTGATAAAGGCAATAGATCTGAACTCTTCTGCAACCGACGTTCACCATATGTTATCTTTTTATTATATGATCACAGGCAGAAAGAAAGATTCAGTTGATATTATGGAAAAAGCGTATCTGGCGGATCCGCTTTCTCCGATAGTTAACAAGACTCTTACTGATGTTTATCTTTTTTCAGGAAGAACCGATGATGCATTAAGACAAGCGGATTTGTTGCTGGAATTATATCCGGATATGCGTGTTGCGATGGAGCTAAAAGGCTGGTGCATAGGAGTAAAAGGAGACTGGAAAAAAGCGGCTGAAATATTTGAAGAAGTTCACCGGACATTTATAAAGCATCCTCTGAAAGGTCTTGCTCCTTTGGGATGCGCATACGCTAACCTGGGAGAAACCGAAAAAGCCATGGACTGTATTCGCAAACTGGAACAACTGCAGAATGAAGAACCCCAAACTGTATTAGATATGGACTTAGCAATGATATGGATGTCATTAGGAGAAAAAGACAAAGCTTTTCATTATTTGTTTCAATGTGTAGAAAAAAAGATGGGGACTATAGCTATTATAATGGCTCACCCAATGTTTAAAGCAGTGACTGATGATCCGAGGTTTAAGGAATTAAATGAAAAGATGGGATTGGAAGACTATAATTAGAATATTAAAATCAAATTTTTAAAAAAAAATAAGATCAATATATTCGGAAAAAGTAAATAATATAAACACTCCAAATTAATTACTATAAGAATAATCTCATGTACGATCTCCCACATCACAAAGCAAAAAACGAACAGGATATAATAAATTTTATCGATCAGCATCCGTTTGCGTTTCTGACCGGATGCGATGCGGATAACAAGCCTGTTGTTACACAGCTCCCTGTATTTATTGAAGAAAAGGAAGGAAGGAAAATT
>JAGQWH010000291.1 GCA_020437545.1 Ignavibacteriota bacterium | reverse complement strand
GCTTTTTCAAGAAATCGTTATATGAATTGTGCAGCATTACAAATTCCCTGTACAGGAATGCCAACAGTATTCATTTCATTGCATTGGAGAATAATGTAAAAACGGATGACAATTATTTTTTTATTTTTCTTAATTCCATTGATGTGGAAAAATTTCTCAGAGATTCAGCAAAGATAAAGGATAATGAGAATATTATTCCTGAGATCTATATACGTCTTGTAAAGCTTGTTCTCCATCCTGATGAACTTGATAATTTTTACAGAGTAAAGAAAATTATCTTTGACAGCATGGATAAATTTACAAACCTCGAAAGATACTCTCTTCTGAACATTCTCAGAAATTACATCATTAATAATTTGTCGCTGGCAGAGATTGGCAGCGCTGAAGCCCTGTCAGTTAACATGAAGATGCTTTCTTCCATAAATTTCAAACAGGATAAAATGGAGTCTGTACTGGCTGTAATATATAACGGGGTTTTCATACAGCTGGTTAACAGCCGAGGTTTAAAGGCTGCCGAGAAATTTGTTGATGAATTTTCTAAACAGTTAAGAAAAGAAGTTAAGAATGATATTATTGGCTACTGCAAAGCGGTAATTAATTTCGAAAAGGGAAAGTTTGAAACTTCCCTGGATTTGCTTTCAAAAATTAAACCTCCGAATATTGTATATTTTGTAAATATCAAAAAGCTCTATCTTAAAATTTATTATGAATTGAATTATCTGGATGAAGGTCTTTCGGTAATGGATACATTCAGGCATTTTCTGGATAACGATAAAATTATAAATGAAGAAAGAAAATCACTTATGTACAAGTCTTTAAAATACTTTAACAGTATTTATAAAATAAAATTAAATCCCGGCAAATTCACTGGGTATGATGCTGAAAAATTGTTGAAAGATATTGGTAAGAATAAACTTAATGTTGAATTGAAGTGGATGATGATGAAAGTTGATGAATTCATAAAAGGAAACAAATAAGATTTCTCTACGGAAAGCGCCTCTGTTCGTTTTTTTAATGTGTATATGTTTTTTTTAAACGAATGTTAAAACTTACTTTGACAAATCCCCGCCCGCCTGCATCTGTAATCTATCAAACCGTTTCAAGATATCTGTGAACCATACTTATAGTCGCCGAACCTTCACCTACCGCTGCAGCAACTCTCTTACCCGAACCTGCCCTGATATCACCTGCAGCAAATATTCCGGGTACGTTAGTTTCAAGTAAAAACGGATCACGCTCCGGAGTCCAGCCTTTTACTTTGTTATTTTCTTTCGGAAGATCGAGGCCTGTAAGTATAAATCCCTTTTCATCAGTTTCAATTATATCTTTAAGTATTTCCGTCCTCGGAGCGGCACCGATGAAGATGAATACAGCGCATGTATCCAGCTCCCGGTCCTTTCCTTCAGCAATGTCATGAATCGAAATTTTTTCCAGTTTATCTTCGCCTATTATGCAGTTTACTTCTGTCCCAGTAAGTACTTTTATATTAGGAGTTGCTTCAATTCTTTCTATAAGATAGCTTGACATTGCCTTACCAAGTGAACCGGCTCTTACTATCATGGTCACTGTCTTTGCATATCTTGAAAAAAACAATGCTCCCTGACCTGCCGAATTTGCTCCGCCAAGCACACATATATCCTGCTCTTTGTAAAGCGCTGCCTCTGTCATTGCCGCACCGTAATAGACACCGGCTCCTGTAAATTTTCCGACTCCTTCTTTTTCAAGCATTCTTACCGATACACCCGCCGTAAATACGACTGCATAAGATGATACTTCTTTTCCGTTTGCCAGCGTAAGCGTTTTATAAGGCTGTTCCACTTTTAAAGATACCACTTCCTGTGTGAGGATCTCCGCGCCGAATCTTCTGACCTGTGTCACTGCGCGTCTTGCAAGATCGGCTCCGCTTATGCCTGCCGGAAATCCAAGATAATTTTCTATCTGTGAACTTGTGCCTGCCTGTCCTCCCGGTGCATTATGCTCAATGATCAAAGTCTTAAGTCCTTCAGATGCTCCGTATACCGCTGCTGCAAGACCCGAGGGACCCGCTCCAACAATGATGAGATCATAAAATTCCAGTTTAGCCTGCGTCTGTAATCCGACTTTTTCGGCAATTTCATTGTGTGAAGGCTTTAAAAGTTTTGATCCGTCAGGAAACAAAACCACGGGAAAATTTCCTATCTCACCCGCATGAGATAACGCCAGCTCTTTCATTTCTTCGTCAGTATCAATATCTGTCCACTGATATGGAATAAGATTTCTTGAAAGAAATTCTTTCACTTCGTAGCATTTTGCAGACCATCTTGTACCAAATAGTCTTATTCCGTCATAAGGAAGTTTACTATTAGCCGACCATTCATCAAGAAGATCATCAATTACCGGATATAATTTTTCCTCAGGAGGATTCCATGGTTTAAGTAAATAAAAATCAAGTTTGATATCGTTAATTGCTCTGATAGCAGCTTCTATATCTGAATATGCTGTGAGAAGGACTAATTTAGCTTCAGGAAACATTTCTTTTGCCATCTCAAGAAATTCAATGCCCTCCATCTCAGGCATTCTCTGATCAGATATGATCAAAGCAACAGTTTCATTTTTCTGACTGAGCTCTCTGATCAGATCCAGCGCTTCATTACCGGAATCAGCAATGCTAACTCTGTATTCTTCATGGTATTTGCTTTTGACATCCCGCTGTATCGAACGAAGTACCTGTACATCATCATCGACAATTATTATAAATGGGAGTTTCATATATAAATTATTTTTTATTTTCCGGAATTGGAAGATTTATGATGAATTCTGTCCTG
>JAGQWH010000290.1 GCA_020437545.1 Ignavibacteriota bacterium | reverse complement strand
TTTTTATTTATTGAAATTAATTTACATTTACCTAAACGAGTTAAAAATTAAAAAGGAAGCCTTTCCAAAACAAGAAAAAAACAAATCATGAAGTTTAACCACAAAAGAGTTCAGATTAATTCTGCAGAAGCAAATGTTAGTAGTTTTGTTAAGTTCCTGAGCTCATCTTATAAGGACACAATCAATTTCATATATCTTTTTACAATTCTGCTTTCTGTTATTCTTATTTATAGTACCGGAAGAACCCAGATTGTAAATGAACAGTGGGTCGCAAGATATTCCGGTTCAGAAAACTCGAATAGTCAGGGATCAGACGTCACATCAAACATTAACGGGGATGTTTATGTAACCGGAAATATTACTGATTCAAACGGTTCAGGTATTCTGACAATTAAATACAATTCTTCAGGGCAAGAAATCTGGGCAAGAACTTATAATACATCTGTTAATAGTTCGGATTATGGAATTGTTTCCGAAGTTGATATAAATCAGGATCTGCTTATATGTGGTTCTGAGAGTTCAAATGGAATCGTAGCTTTGATTAAATATAATTCATCAGGAGATACACTCTGGACCCGGAGCTATCCGAGATCAACTTCTGTTTCAAATTCCCCTGTGAAAATGAAAACTGATGTTGATGGGAGTATCTTTGTGACATTAATCTCAACAGGCAACGATAATTACGGTTATACAATTTTGAAATATTCTGCAAACGGAAGTTTATTTTGGAAACGTCAATACAGTTATGATCAGTATTTTTATGAAAGGGCAAATGCATTGGTTTTAGGTGAAGATAATTATTTTTATACTGCCGACTACAGAGTGACTGATTCAAATTCCATAGGATATATAATCAAACATGATAAAATTTCAGGAGATTCTATCTGGAGTTTAAATTTTCCATATTACATTTCTACAGATCTTGTAATAGACAAAGAAGGAATGATCTTTTCCACCGGTAATAATAATAGTCAGTTTTTTACCTGTAAAATAAACCCTTCGGGAGAAATTTTATGGAACAGAAATTACAATGGTATCGGAGTTAATGCTGTGAAGATCGGAATAGATACGAATAATAATTGTTATGTCGCCGGCTATAGATTCAGTAATCCTCCCAGAATTGCTGTAATTAAATACAATACCTTAGGTGATGAGATATGGACAAGATTGTATGACGGATCAGCAAGTACAAGTTGTTTGTTATCAGATTTTCTTGTTGAAAAAAACGGAGATTGTTATATCGGAGGAAGTAATACAGTTATACCTCCTTATTCAGATTATTTAACAATGAAGTACAATACAAACGGAGATTTCATCTGGATGAAAAGATATAACTTATACAGGACTCATTCGGATTATGTATATTCATTGACAAATGATAACACAGGCAGCATAATAGTAACAGGTTTAAGTTATAACAATCTGATTTATTCCTGTACAACTATCAAATATTCACAGACTGTCGGCGTTGATCAGATTTCAAATCAGATACCCCTGTCAGGCAGACTTGAACAAAATTATCCAAATCCGTTTAATCCATCTACAAAAATAAGATACAGTATTAAAGAAAATTCGAAAGTAATTATTAAGATATATGATCAGCTTGGCAAAGAATTTTCAACTTTACTGGATCAGTATCAGAATACCGGTGTATATGAAATAGATTTTCACGGAGATAATCTCTCCAGCGGTATTTATTTTTACTCAATAGATGCGGGAAATTTCAGAGATACAAAAAGGATGATATTGGTGAAATAAAAATAGTGAAATATTTTTTTGTAAATAATTATTTCAGATGAAGTTTCAGAAAAGTTAATAGTTAATTTTGGAAACAAATCAGTAGTTATCGAGGTGACCGGGATCAAAGACTGAATATCAAAAATCAAATGTTAAAAATCAAAAGCCATCCCAAATCGCAAAATTCCAAATCCGAATTTAAAAAACCCGTCACGAAACAAATCATGACGGGTTTTAAAAAAATTCCGGCAAATCCTACTCTCCCGCACAGCTTCCCATGCAGTACCATCGGGGATACAGGCCTTAACTTCTCTGTTCGGAATGGATAGAGGTGTTGCCCCTGTATTTAATCACCAGAATAAACTTAGTCTAAAAATTGCAAGGATATCAATAAAAACAGTAGTAAACTTACAATTTAAACTTATATATAAATATTATAAATAAATGAACAAACTTATTTTGCCCGTCTGACTCCGCCGTAAGCGGATAACGTCTGACATCTGACAAAAAATAATGATGCAATTCCACTACCTTACCAATAAAGGATAAAAATAATAGGAAAAGTCATTCGACTTATTAGTACTGCTCAGCTGAACATATTACTATGCTTATACCTGCAGCCTATCAACCAGGTCATCTTCCTGGAGTCTTATTCCGTATTGCTACGGAGGGAAATTTAATCTTGAAGCGAGTTTCGCGCTTAGATGCTTTCAGCGCTTATCTCAACCGAACGTAGCTACCCAGCTATGCCATTGGCATGACAACTGGCGCACCATTGGTTCGTTCACTCCGGTCCTCTCGTACTAAGAGCGAGCCTTCTCAAATTTCCTGCGCCTGCATAGGATAGAGACCGAACTGTCTCACGACGTTCTGAACCCAGCTCACGTACCATTTTAATTGGCGAACAGCCAAACCCTTGGGACCTTCTCCAGCCCCAGGATATGATGAGCCGACATCGAGGTGCCAAACCTCCCCGTCGATATGAACTCTTGGGGGAGATCAGCCTGTTATCCCCGGCGTACCTTTTATCTGATGAGCGACGGCCCTTCCACTCGGAATCCGCCGGATCACTAGGACCTACTTTCGTATCTGCTCGAGCTATATCTCTCGC
>JAGQWH010000028.1 GCA_020437545.1 Ignavibacteriota bacterium | reverse complement strand
AATTGGTTAATTGGTTAATTGGTTAATTGGTTAATTGGTTAATTGGTTAATTGGTTAATTGGTTAATTGGTTAATTGAAAATGGGTTGAAGAAAAATTCTTCAACCCATTTTCATATTATAAATCATCTATAACTTTACAACTCTACTTAGTTATCAATGTAAAATCAATTTTCTTACTTTCCTTATTTACTCTTAATACTTTTATTTTAACTTTCTGACCTGCCCGGAAAACCTTGCGTTTTCGTCTGCCGACAGCAATATGTTTCTTCTGATCAAACTCATAATAATCATCTGAAATATCCCTGAATCTTACCATACCTTCCACAAGTATGTCCATAATTTCTATAAACATGCCAAACTGTACAATACCCGAAACAATACCTTCAAATTCCTCTCCAATATGTTTGCTGATATATTCACCCTGCATTAGCTTAATGGATTCACGCTCTGCCTGTTCGGCATTCTGTTCCATTACCGAACTCTGTTTACATACATCCGGTAATATTCTTTTGTAATGTTCGATCTGCTTTAAAATTTCTTTTCCATCATTAATATAGTCATAAAGAACTCTGTGAACAACAAGATCAGGATATCTTCTGATTGGAGAAGTAAAATGCGTATAGTCTTTGAATCCCAATCCGTAATGACCTATATTTTTAGTAGTGTAAATTGCTTTGGCCATTGATCTTATAAGAAGATTGTTGATAATAAATTCCTCAGGTTTGCCTTTAATCTCTGTAAGAAGTTTTCTTATTGAATTTTTATCATCAATATTTATACTGTATCCGAATTGTTTAACAAACTCTGATAATTCATTCATTTTTTCTTTATTAGGAATATCATGAGAACGATAAATGAACGGATAATTTGCTTTATTTTTTTTTGAAAGTTCATTTACAAACATTGTTGCGCACTTATTTGCAAGAAGCATGAACTCTTCAATGAGTCTCATAGACTCAAGTCTTTCTTTTACTACAATATCCTCAACATCACCTTTTTTATCAAACTTAAAATTTACTTCATTAGAATCAAAATCAAGGCTTTCTTCTTTTAATCTTGTAAGAGTTATCGATTTACTGATTTTATACATATGTAAAAGCTCTTCTGCAAAATCACCTTTTCCGGTATCTATTATATTCTGCGCCTCTTCATAAGTGAATCTTCTTTTACTGTTAATGACAGTTTTTTTTATCTCAAATTTTTTAAGCGCGGATCTTTTTGATAAGATCATAAAAATTGAAAATGTAAGCCTGTCTTCATTAGGTTTAAGTGAACATATGTCATTTGAAAGTTTTTCGGGAAGCATAGGTACAACATTTTTCACAAGATAAACACTGGTTGCTCTTTTAAATGCTTCCTGATCTAGTGGTGTGTTTTCCTTAACATAATGTGAAACATCAGCTATATGAACTCCGAGTATGACTGTCCCGTCGTCATTTTTTTCTATTGAAACCGCGTCATCAAAATCCTTAGCATCTTCCGGATCTATCGTAAAAATTATTTTATCCCTGAGGTCTGTGCGGTCTTTAATATCATAATCAATCTTGATCGCTTTAGCTTCTTTTTCAACATCTTTTGGAAATTCTTTTACCAGATTGAATTTTCGGATAATAGATTTTTCTTCCGTACCTCTTTCTCCTGCTTTTCCGAGAACTTCAAGGATCTTTCCTCTAAGATCAGAGAATTCCTCATTAATATCTCCCGGATTAATAATTTCGATATATACCTTATCTCCGTCATCTGCATTCAGGAAATCTTCTGAAGAGATAATGATCTCTTTTTTTACTTCACGTGAATCTGGAAATACCAGACCATATGACTGATGGTTTTCAAATTTTCCGCTTACGAATTTTTTGCCTGAACTGAGAATATTTACAACTTCACCTGCAAGGAGATAATTATTGTCCGGAGGTCTTACCAATTTGTAACTTACTTTATCTCCTACATTCAGCCGGAAACCGGCAACGTCCTTATTCTTTACTATAAAGATCTCCTGATCAGAATGTACGTCTCTTATTATGATCCTGCCGTCTTTCCCGAAAATGATCTCACCTTTATTTATTTCATTATCATTAATGAGATTAATTCTGTAATATTTTTTTTCCCGTGAGACTTTATTCTCTTTTTGAAGCTCTCTTAATTCTTTTTTGAGAAGTTCCATTTGCGAGGATCTCAACCGAAGTTTTTTTAAGATAGAATTAGTCTTAAAAGAAGTGTTTTTATTCTTCGTGAGAAATGCTAATATTTCCTGTTTGAGTTTGATAATTTAAAATTTGATTATATAATAAACGAGTGCACCGATCCTTGTTCCGTTAGTATTTGTAATATCAGCATCATTATAGAACGGATCATAAACCCTTTCGAATCTGAAGATCAGGTTGTTTGAAACTGAATTTAATTTGAGAAGTTTATTAATTGGATAATCCACAATGATATCAGTATTTGCAAGTCCTTTAAATATCTGACCTCCGAATCTGACAACCGCATCCCCGATAGCGGCAGTAAACCTGACATCAGTATTATCAGCAAAGCCGCCCTGTTTGTTTTCGGTATAATTTAAACTCGTGTTAATAAGGAATGGGAATATATCTTCCAATTCATTTGATACTATATTGGACAGATAAGATGCTCCCAGACTTGCACCAAAACTCGAACTCTCTCCGAAAGAAAGCTGATCTGAAAATTTACCGAACAATAGAAATGCAATTGCATCACTAGTAGCATTACTTCCGGTTTCCTTATTCCCGTTTTTCTGAAGTGAAATATTAAGTTCCGGGCTTGAAGCTTCACCGGTAACACGGAGGTCTATAATGACGTCATCAAGGACCTGCTGACCTTCGGCATCTGTACCGCTTGAAGCATATCCTTTATACTGGGCATTTATATTTAATCTGGGATTTGAAATGTTTCCCGTAAAAGTTGTACTTCCGGTAGCATCAAATTTCCTGAAAAATTTATAATAACAATTATCACCAAGCGTAACTGTCCCTCTGCCCATCATACTATAATCAATGGTATTGAATACATTAAGATCATTGGTCTTTATTTCACCGAAAAATTCCTGTTGTGATTTTTCATTAACTATGAACTTAAGAAATACATTTCCCGAAGTAACTACCGTAACATCGTAGAAAAATTTACCGCCTTTCTTTTTTGATTCCCAAACGATCTCATCTCTGTGTTCACTGAGATATTTTATTTTTTCAAAGGGATTAAGTATCTCGTTTTTCAGAATAACAGTACTGTCTGAATTTTCTTTTAATACTTTTTCTATAACAGTCCCGTCTTTTTTAACAGAATCAATATACAAGCCATAATTAAAATCATCCGAATAAATATTATAGATTTCCTTGCCGAAAGGATTAAAAGTTATATTTCCTTTTACAAGCACAAGATCACCTGTAAGATCGAATCTTTCTGAATTTCCTCTGAGGTTAAGTTTTTTATTTCCGCTTCCGACCCATAGATCACCTGATATTCCAAGCTCAGTTTTACCGTTATCCTTATCAAAGGCTTTCATATCGCCTTCCATAACAAGATTAATATCATTGAGTTTGAGTCCGGAGAAATCAATATAGCCATATGATGAAATAAATCTTGTATTATCAGAAGGTTCAAATATTCTGGCATTTTTAATTATCAGTTTTTCATCTTCAGTACTCAGATTGGCATTAAATCCATAATTCATCTTATTTATGGTCACATACATTTTCCCGCTGTTAAGATCCATGTTACCGGTAAGAACCGGTTTTTCAGATGTACCGAGAAGACTTATCTTGCCTTTTAATATTGCTTCTAGATTTTCAGTATAAGGAAGCAATTGCTGAAGAACTTTTAACTGAAAATTATCAGCTATTACATTCAGATCAACATTCTTCTTTAAATATTTCTGATATCTGGTAACGCTGTCGGTCCATTGGTCGGAAAAATTTAATATCATAGGTAAATTACCATTCAGGCTAAAGCTTCCGGTATTATTTCTGTTGTAAAAACTTACATTTGACAAAAGATTATCATCATCAAACTTAATATCTGCATCAAGCCTTCCTATTCGAGTACTTCCAAGACTTAACTCTTCTGAAATTGTAGAAAGTTCAATTACCGGAAATTCAAGAATCCCTTTAAAGCTGAGATCAAAATATCTGATCTTACCGTTTAACATATCCGTAGTATCTTTATCAGGATAAAAATATTTTTGAATGGTACTGAGATTAATATTTGAAGCGGATAATTTTATATTACTGGAATCCGTAAGCGAATAAATCCCATCAACGTTCATTTTCTGACTTAAGCTGTTGATATTAAACTGCCTGAAGTTGATAGCCTGGCTGCTGTCTTTATTCAAATACTGTACGAGCAATTCTTTATTATTCGTCACTTTTACTGGTCCGTAAATAGCTGACAATGTATCAAATCTGAATGTTAAGGAATCCATTAAACTTCCTTCAGTAAATAAAGATGCAGTTGAATCCTTTTTCGACATTATCAGAAAATTATTTTTGTTTTCCGAAAATCCGACACTGAAAAGAGTTGTATCAAGTGGAAATTTACTGATGATCATATTGTCAGCTGAGAATATTACCTTTGCGTCGAGTCCTGTAAGCTGAATTCCGGAAATGTCATTTTTTATGTGAATATTCAAAGGGGCATCTCTTACAATAAAGACAGAATCCTTAAAACTGAAATAGTTAACAATTCCTTTTGAGTTTAAATTAAAAACCCCACAGCTGTCATTCAGATTACCTTCCAAGTAACCTTTAAAATACATAGAATCAATACCGGTGAAATAACTGATCAAACCGGGTTTTTTAACATCTATCTTGAAATTAAAATTAAGATCATTACAGATTGCAGAATAAGAATAATTTTCACTTACCGAATTTATTACAGTATCTCTTTCCAGGGTTTTTGTAAGTTCACTTTTTACTTTTTGAATATTATTACTGATGACATTACCTAAAGTAGAAAAATTGACCGATCCGTCAATGTCTATTTCTGCTAACTCAGTATTCAGTAATATTTTTTTAATATTGCCGTTTTGATCTATCTGCAGATCTATTGGAGTTTCCGGGAAATTTAAATCCGCATAACTGGAATTTTTTAAATTGATTTTATAAGAACCTGCCATATTATCAGGATCAAAACCTCTGCCGTTAATATCAAAATCAAAATTAAGATCACTCCTCTGACTGTTATCATTAGTAAATGCCGCTATATTCAGTCCGGAAACAGTTCCTTTCAGATCGTAGGAAATATTATCTGTATTGGATATATTGATCTTACCGGCCATTTTTGTTTTTACGGCATCAGAATTATAAGTAACATTCAGATTAACATTACCTCTGTTAAATTCTAACTGACCTTCAGAACTTGCGATATTTTGTTTTAAAAATTTTGTTCTGCTTAAGTTATAATTAAGTCTTCCTCTTGCAGTCTTGTAATCAAATCCGGCAGCATCAACATTAAACTCACCGTTTATATTGCTTTCAAGTTCTTTGTCTTTTACAATTTCACCTAAATTCAGATTTGATGCTGAAAAATCTCCTTTGTATTTTATAACATCTTCTCTCAGATCAAATGCTATGTTACCGATCGCATTTCCTGCGGTTGTTCTGATATCAAAATCTGATTTGAAATTTTCGGGTTCACCTTTATATGTCAGATAAGGAACTCTTACAATACCTAAGCGGCTGTAATCAGGAATATCAAGTCCGGGAAGATTGTTTTTTGTATCTTTCGGGTCTATCTCAATATCTTTAGCTGTTATATCAAATGAAATTTTGGAAGGTTCATTCAAATTCATAACTTTTCCAGAAAAATGAAAAACAGAATTAGGAAGATTCATATCAAGTTCACTAAAATCCAGTTCACCAAAATTTCCTTCGGCTTTTATTTTAAATGCAACAGTACTGTCAAGAAAATTGAGATCGGGAATAAAGTAAGTAAGATCTTTTATATTGAACAATTTTGATTCAATATTCAGTGTGGTTTTGTTATCGTCAAAGTTTTCATAATCCTCTGCGTCAAATGGTTGAAAACCATTCATTACAAGCTTATTAATTTTAAAATCAGATCGTTCAGTGATCAGTTCAAGATTTTTTATATTTGTAATAAAATTTTTCTGATCGATATTTGCACTTAAAGTAAATTTATTAAGATTAAAATCTGAATTGGTATTAAATGAAAGATTTTTCAGATCCACATCTTTTTCTTCCGGAAAATATTTTGCGCTAAGTTCGAGATTAAGATTTGTAAAATCGGAATATCCAAAATTAAATGTATCCAGTTTCTGCATAACAATATCCCTTATCGGAAGATCAGAATTTTTATCCTCGAGTATTCTTATTGAACCATTCTCAATAGAAAGATTTTCTACTGTAATCCCCCAGTCGAATGGAGAAGAGGTTGTATCTGTATCCGGTTCGTCAGAAGCAAGAAGATAATCAAGATTTAATTTAAGACTGTCGTTTTTATCTTTTACATTGGTAAGATTGATCTGAGGTTCTTTTAAAATAAGATTCTGGACAGAAATTTCTTTATTAAGATTGAATGTGAGGAGATTTGATATTTTTCTGTACCAGACCTCGTCAGAGTTATAAAACAATTTAAATACATTATACTTTGCCTGTATTGATTTAAATTTAAGCAGAGTATCATTCTTTACTCTGATGCTTCCGTTATTAAGTGTAAAACCCTTAAAAATATTTCCTGTAAGTGATTCTGCAGAAATTCTGCTGTCTTTATTTTCAAGAGAAGTATTTACTTTATCAAGAACGAAATTAAGCGCGAGTTTATCAAAGAAGTCTGTCTGAAGGAATACCAGCAGAACCATTAACAATAGAAATAAAAAAATACCAAGCTTAAAAAATATGCCGATAAGTTTTTTAAAAAAACTTTTCCGGGGCTTATTTTTACTATCGTTATTCTCGGGTAATATATTTTCTGCTTTTGTATCCAATTTTTAAGATCAGCTCAATTATAATTAAATTAAACTAATTCAATTTGATTTCATTTTATTAATGATGCCGGTCGTAGAATAATTGTCTAAAAATTTCAGACTCATTACCTTTCCGCCATTTTTCTTAACTACATCCCAGCCTACAATATCCTCTTCTTTCCAGTCTCCGCCTTTAACTAGATATTCCGGAACGATCTCTCTTATTAAACTATATGGAGTATCTTCATCAAAAATTAACACATAATCCACACTATTCAGATTATCCAATAAATAAGCTCTGTCATTCTCATTATTAACCGGTCTACCTTCTCCTTTCAAACCTCTGACGGATCTGTCAGAATTCACGCCTACTATAAGTATATCTCCGAGAGATTTCGCCTGATTCAGATATTCAACATGTCCTCTGTGAAGGATATCAAAACAACCGTTTGTAAATACAATGTTCTTATTTTCAGATCTTAAATTTTCTCTGATTGATTTAAATTCGGTAATATCAGTTATCAAATTCTCTCCTTTGTAATATGGCTAATGAGTTTATCTTTGTATACAGGAACAATTCCGACTTCCTCTACTACAAGACCTGCTGCATAATTTGATATTATTGCAGCGTCCTTTAAACTTGCTCCACCTGCAAGACATACAGCTATAGTGGAAATGACTGTATCACCTGCACCTGAAACATCTGCCACTTTACGGGCTTTTGTAGGAATTTTTTCCTTCTTTAATTCACCATTATGATTTTCAAAGATCATCATACCTTCTTCACCAAGAGTAAGAATAATATTCTCAGAATTTAATTTTTCCATTAACTCCAGAGCAAATTTTTCAACATCTTCAGAAGATTTTATCTTTTTACCCAGTGCATCTTCCAGCTCTTTTCTGTTTGGTTTGAATAAATAAGTATTTTTAAACTCAAAGAAGTGTTCAAATTTTGGATCTACAAGTACTTTAATTTTATTTTTATTAGCAAAATCTATGACCTTTTTTATCAGGTCAATTGTAAGTACTCCTTTATTATAATCCTGAAGAATGATTATACCAGTCTCATCCTTATGTTTTTCAAGTAGAGAGATAATATTTTTAATAGTATCAGCGGAAATATCTTCTTTCGATTCACTATCTATTCTTAAAAGATGATGTGAATCTGAGATGACCCTGGTTTTGCTTGTAGTAGGTCTTCCGTTTTCAATTATCAGACCATCAGTATTAATCTGCAGGTCGTTCATAGCATTCCTCAGAAGTACCCCTTCGTTATCATCGCCGATGACTCCTATCAGAAAGGGATCAGCTCCAAGTGTTCTTATATTGTAAGAAACATTTGCTGCACCGCCTAATCTGTAATCACTGCTTATTATGTCAAAAACCTGAACAGGAGCTTCAGGGGATATCCTGTTTACATCTCCCATAAGATATCTGTCAAGCATGACATCACCAATGATAAAAATTTTATTTTTATCCTGTGAACTAAAGATTTTTTCGAGTATGTTTTTATCCATTATGAATAAAATAAACGTATTATTCAGGTTATTCAATGAGAAATTTCGTGTGAGACATTAATTAAAGAATGATACGCCAGATGCTCTTTGATGGGAAAATTCAGGTATTTTGGGTTTAGTAACTTTATTCGTTGGTTATATATAAGCAAGTAAGCCGGAATTACAAATTCCGGCTACTTAACTCAAACCCAGCGCGGTGATATTTTAGATTAGTGGTCATCATACTATTCAAACAATAATCATTAAAATCAAAGTTCATTCAGATCAATCCTGAATTGTCCTTTGATCCGGGTATAAGCAAGTAAGCCGGAATTACAAATTCCGGCTACTTACCTAAAATCCAACCTTCTTCCTAACGTAAAACCACCATCTTCCGGGTCTTCTCAAACTTCCCTCTTTCTCCCAAAACTGTTATCTTATAAAAATATATTCCACTCATAAGTTCACTTTTTCCTTCCCCGGAATTAAATTTAACTTCATAATCTCCTGCAGATTTATATTCATTTTCAAGCTCCATTACTTCCCTTCCCAAAAGATCATATATTCTCAAAGTTACAAATGCGTCTTCCGGTATAGTATAACTGATCATAGTTGATGGATTAAAAGGATTCGGATAATTCTGCTCAAGCCGGAATTCCGGAATACTATTTGAAACATCCTCTTTTAATATTTTATTTGTATAAACTGATAACCTGTTATCCGATTGTGTGATCGTCTTTCCTCTTATTATCAATACATAATCCCTCTTCCATCCCCGTGGAAGGTTTTTTTCTGTGTCTCTGAATTTAAGTATTAAAAATGATGTACTGTCGATAACAGATCTCTCTTTATCCTCTTTAAGTAAATATTTCGTAACCTCACCATTTTGTGAATGTTCTGCATTAATAAGAGCATGATCATTTTCCAGAACTTTATTTTTCATATATAACAGTTCTGCCAGTGCACAATACGATAATCCAAAACCTTCCTTGAATACCATCTGAACATTTGATATAAAATTAACTTCCGGTAAAGGTAATATTGTCATCGCTCTTCTTTCACGTCTTGTAAAATCAAAGTCACCTGTTAATTTTATTCCAGAAGAATCAAATACTGAAATATATCCGGGCGGACGTTTTTGTGTATAATGAATTACATGATCTCCTTCCGGATCCAGAATTACTGCAGTACTGTCAAAAACGTTTTCCTTTGTAATTAAATAATTATTTCTTAATTCATTTACAAATTTTTCTTTGGAGCTGTATGAATTTTCTGGTCTGAACTGAAGGTCAATTACATCCTTTTCATTTCCTTTCACATTATCTGAATACAATGTATCGTATTTTAAACTATTTGTAACATCTTCACCGTTTTTTTCCGCATGAAATGGAGAAAGTATTTTTTGTTCATCAATAAAAACTATATCATTATTCTCTGTCACTGCAACTAAGAAATTCTCAGGATGATCAATACTTAAAAGTCTGACTGCATCAAATTCATCGATATCACCTGCTGTCTCATTAATAGCAATACTAAGTGAATTATCCGAAGTATTTCTTGCAGGTTCATTTTTCAATATGATCTTATCGGTTAAATCAATACCCGCATTTCCCGGAAATGTAGATTTATTTAGTGTATTATTTTCAGGCACATACCCTGATTCTGTTAGGGTATAAGCTACCGGACATCCGTTGATAGGCGGATCAGGCGGTCTTATAAATCCTTTCGGATAAATTCTTTCAGAATGGTTATCTCCGAAATATTTTGTAACCTGACCATACTGATTTGAGACTCTTACACCTACAAACATTTCCAGCGATTCCGGAGCTAAGTATTCTTTTAAGGATTCTCTTGATCTGCATAATGAATCATAAAACTGACAGGTCCAGTAATTGCGGAAATTATCATTCCTGATATTGTAAAAATTATTTATGCTCGAAAATGTCAATCCATTTACCGGAGCATTGCAGAAAGAAGTAGTATCACAGGCTTTATAAAACCAGTCATATTTAAGATCAGTACCTGTAGCAAGACAGGTGATCTTATAAGTTTCTCCAAGATAAAAATTGTTATCTGCTGAATTCCTCTCAAAGCCGGTTATCACTGGCGGATATCCTCTCTGAATATTAAATTGTTTATAAACATACCATAAAAAACCGGCTACACTTCTGATTGTATATACAAATGATTTCTCCGCTACTGTCTGCATGATACTTTCCGGTCCTTCGCAGATACCTATATTCTGAACACTCTGATATACCGGATCTAAAATATTCTCATAATTATCTACTGAATATTGAGTTGGATACGGAAAATTAACATCTCCGCAGACATCATCACTCCTGAATCTGTCAGCAATCTGATTGGTCGTATATAATGCAAATCGCAGAGGATAAGATTTGAAATTAATATCTATAAGCCCGCCCTGCGCTGCCGCATCTTCCCAGGTATATTCCTGAAAATGCTGAGGTATATAGATGCTTTCAAAATAATCACTGATTACATGAGCATCATTATGTGCATGTGCCGGAACTCCCGAATCTTCAATATGATGACAAATTCTTCCTACCACTTCCCAGCATATTCTGTTTAAGAGTGCTGTAGCTTCTGCCTGAGAATAGTTCGTCGTATTTTCCAGTATATATGGAATAAATGGTTGCGGAGGATTTTCTGCAAGCCATGTCTGTGTAGTAAGATCATACCAGTGAGTAACTAAAAACTTACTGTGATCTTTATAAGCATTTGCAAGATTATCATATTTTACCTTTACATAGAAAGGTGTTGTACCATAAAAGAATGCACCAAGATCAAGCCATCCTGTATTGTTTACATTGCCATACCAGTATGCAAGAATTTTCTGATAACTGTTTGTATAATTGTAGATAAACGGCGGTGGTGTAAAAGTAGCATAATCCCCGTTATCAGCATCCCAGAAATGTGTGGCGCTTGTAAACGGAAACGAATGTTTATATACTACATCTTCTTCATCTTCCCTGTATGCTCCGGTTACAACTTTCCCCTTTTGCCACGGTCCGGTTCCGTTTATAGCACCGTCATTCCAGTTACCCATTCTCAGACTCATTTCAGAATATGTAACTTCAGGATGTTCGTGTTTGACAAGTTCCCATGCCTGATAAGTAATATATTTATGTATATCCTGCTGATGTTCAATCTGCTGAGGTAAAATTCGGCTTGAAATAAATATCATCACAACTGTAAAAACTAAGTTTAGCGTTTTCATAATATCGTATTAATTAAATTTTAAAAAATTGTTTATTAATCAAATGATCATTCGAAAATAACTGACATAAAAATTTCAGAGGATGTAAGGAAAGTATCTGTAACCCGGAATTTAATTCTTTAAATTTGCTTCCTTCTTATTTGTTTCTTGATTCGTATCACTGAATAAGTTCTAAACTCCGGGATCACCACCTGTTTAATAATTACAGTCATTCTCAAAAATAGATCATATTAGTATTATCATATTTATCATGGTCCGTTTATCATATCCAAACTGATTTACAAATTTAATTTCACCGGAATAAATTAATTTAAGTTTTTCCGATTGTCCATAATGAAAATTTCCTGTTTGTGAAAATGGATTTAATGATAAAAATTTCATCTTTCAAATTTATTCCTTTTTATAAGAGAATAAATTTTCAATTTTTAGCAAATAATTTTTTATTCAATGTTAGCTATAACTTTAATATTTACCCTTCTTAGTTTTTTAAATCCTGACAAAGGAGCAACTCCGATTCCCGATCTGTTTAATACCGGACAGAATGATCAGAGGCTGGTTTTAGCTGACGGAGAGACGGACGGGCATTATATTCTTACCTCCAGCGCTGATGCTGATTATCCCGGACCGAATGCCATGATATCTCTCTCGACCGGCTGGCCAATGGACAGATGGGTACAGAATAACTCAAATTCAAAATGGATTGCTCCCAGAACTGATGCAAAGAATTATAATGCTGCCGGAGTCTATGTTTACCGTACAACTTTCGATCTTTCACATTTCAAACATAACACGGCTGTCATAAGAGGTTTATGGTCTTCTGATAATAACGGAGTGGATATTTTAATTAACGGAAAGAGTACGGGTTACATTACTCCGGTAGAAGCGTATTACGGAATGTTTCCTTTTGAAATAACCGGAGGATTTACGGAAGGCTTGAACACACTTGAATTTGTAGTGTATAATATTAACGGACCTTCAGGATTGAGAGTTGAACTTAACGGACAGGCTTATCCTAAAGAATATGTTTCACTGGAAAATTAATATTAAAAATTTACAACAGTAAAAGAACAGGACTCCCGGGGAATTTTATTTACCCCGAGAGTCCTGAGAGTCCTGAATTTTTATATATTTAGAAAATAAATTTATGGAGTAATTGCTCCGACAAAATTACTGCTGTTGTTATAGGCTACAGTAATATCTGATAATTCAACAGTACCATCTGCATTCAGATCAGATATAAGTCTCACTCCTGTTGCAAATATATTGGCATCATTATTAACACCCAATACATCGTCTAAAGTTATGACTCCATTCTGATTCAGATCACCGCTGTAAGTACAAAATTTACTTCCCTTAAGGATCAGATTATTTCCGTAAGCCTGCGTAGCCAGTAAAGAAAAATCGTAATTATAAGTTATTCCGTTTGTATTCAGAATTTCACCACCGGTCTTACTCCATGTTCTTATCCCGTTGAAATATTTTACATCCAAATAATATACTCCTGCCGGTGCTTTAGGAAATGTCAGTAGTCCTGAAAAACTTACACTGTCTATACTTGTCTTGGCAGAATCTACTATAGCATAAGGACTTGTATTATTTCTCAGATAAACTGTCACAGTGTCTTTTCTGTTGAGTCTGTTTGTATTGATATTATATAATCCCTCTGTGAAAACTTTCATGTTTACTTTGATAGGCTGAGGATTGAATCCTGCAACTGTACTCTTAATTACAAATAAACCTCCGGTAATATCTGATCCGATAATTTTACCTGATGGGAATTTATATACTGCCCAGCATCCGGTAAAAGCTGCAGAATTACTTGAAGGATAGGTGTCATACCATGCAACTTCAACGGGTACAACAGGATTTGAAATATCCACTATCCTGATCCCGGCTCTGTAATGAGCAATGACTGCATAGTTTCCGTAGATCTCAACGTTATGTACTATGGCTGTAGTAATTCCTGTCGGTTGCCATTCGGTAACAAATGAAATGTTATCAAGGTCTTCTATATTCCAGACATTTAATTTTCCGTTTGGCGAACTGACTTCATTAGTAGTAAGAAGATATTTTCTGTCATCCGTTATTGCGCAGTTATGAGTTGAGACTGTTGAAACAGGATATGACTGAAATGTTTTAACCGTAACAGGACTGTTTTTATTTGTTGCATTAATGATCGATGTCTGCCCTGTATATACATTTGATGCCCATATTGTGTCATTAAGTATCCTGCTGTCATGCACATACAAATTAGTCCACTGTCCTTTTTTGACCGGACTTACGGGATTTGTAATATCTACAATTGTAATACCACCATTACCAGCTGAGTTTCCTCCGTTTAGATATAGATAAGGTCCTGATTGAGAAATTGAATGGGTCTTTGTATATCCCGAATAGCTCCAGGTATTTACTAAACTTACCGAATCCGGAAGATACTGAAGATCTATGATCTGAAGCCTGCTGTTAGTCCCTTCCGAAACTATATAAGCATAATGATCATAGACTTTCATTTCACGCCACTGACTAGAAACGCCGTTTACAAAATCTACCTCATGAACATTTGCAGAATCTGTTACATCTATAAAAGCTGTACCGGTATAACATCCTAATATAGCATATTCCCTTCCATTAGGAGCTAAATATCCCCATAATGCAGAATAGTCTGTACCGTGTGCATCAAGTTGTTTAATTAAATAAGTGTTTTGGTTACCAAGTTGTGCGTGAGAATTACTGCAAAAGGATATTGCAATAATTAAAAAAAGAAAAAGTTTTTTCATTGAATAAATTTTTAGATTAGTAAAAAACGGTTTTCTTTGGGGACACAAATTTAGGTAATTTATTTCAGATTTGAAATACCATCAAATAAATTTGTTAAGTCTAGGCGGATTAGAATTTTTGATTTTTGATTTTTGATTTTTGATTTTTGATTAGAATATATTTTATCTTTATACTTTTAATAATTATCTTTTTTTGTAATTTGTAATTTGTAATTTGCTCCGCCACGGCGGATTGTAATTTGTAATTTCTTCTTTCGGTAATCTTTGTTAATAAATAAAAAAAATGCAATTATTCTTTTTTGTCTCTTTATATAAAAATCATATCATGAAATTTATCCTGACTCTGTTTTTATTTTTGTTTTTTTTAAAAGCCGGCTTTACCCAGAACAATGAATTCATCATCCCCGGTGATAATTTAATAGTCGAAGGTATTCCGCAGGTTCCTGTTTCCCTTGCTGACGAACTGGAAAAATATACACAATCCAACAGCGCAATATTTTCAGGCTGGCATCCCGAAAAAGTCGAGATGATCATGTCAACAAGATTCGGAAATACTTATCAGCTTGCATATCTTAAAGATCCGATCGGTAACCCGGAACAGATCACTTTTTTTGATGAACCCGTGAGATCTGCGAGATTCAATCCTGCCGGTGGAGAATTCTTTTTATTCTATAAAGATACAGACGGAGATGAGTTCAGTCAGATATACCGATATGACTTTGCTGACAGTAATTACATTATGCTTACTAAAGGTGGTCGCGAACAAAATGGAAATGTTGTATGGCTGGGAAAAAGCAATAATTTTGCTTATACATCTACACGGAGAAACGGAGCTGACAGGGATATCTACATTATGAATGCATTAGATCCGGAATCTGAATCTCTTTTCATGGAATTAAAAGGCGGTGGCTGGGGTATTCTCGATTGCACGGAAGACGGTAAAAAACTCTTATTAAGAGAGTATGTTTCAAATGCTTTGTCATATTATTATCTCGCAGATGTTTCTACCGGTACTCTCACCGGACTGTCGCAAAAGTCAGATGTCGAAATATATTACAGCGGCGCAGTCTTTAATAAAGAAGACAATGGAATTTACTTCATAACAGATAAAGACCATGAATTCAGAACTCTTGCTTATATGGATCTTAATGATCTGTCTATAAAATTCATATCAGATAATTATACAGGTGATGTTGAGGATTTTGAACTTTCCGAAGACGGAATGTCGCTTGCTTATATTGTCAATGAATCGGGTACTTCGATTTTATATATTTATGACACAGGATCCGGAATTTCTAAGCGCATTAAAAACTTGCCTGTCGGGATTTACGGCAGTCTTTCTTTTCACAATAATTCAAAAGATCTTGCAATGACAATCACCTCAGCAAGATCATCGAGGGATATCTTCGTGTATAATTTTAATTCGGATCAGATCATACAATGGACAAAAAGCGAAATGGGAGGTATTGAACCTGATGAGCTTAGCATTCCTGAATTAATAAAATGGAAAAGTTTTGACGGACTTGAGATCAGCGGATTTTATTACAAACCGCATCCTAAGTTTACGGGAAAACGTCCGGTGATAATAGATATTCACGGCGGACCTGCAAGTCAGTCAAGACCGGGATATATAGGTTCTTATAATTATTATCTCAACGAACTCGGTATAGGAATTATTTTTCCGAATGTCAGAGGTTCAGCCGGATTCGGCAAGACCTTCCTGAAACTTGATGACGGATACAACAGATTAAATTCGGTAACAGATATCGGCGCTTTGCTTGATCATATTGGTACAATGCCCGGACTCGATCCTGACAGGATAATGGTAATGGGCGGAAGCTACGGAGGATATATGTCACTAGCTGTTTCAGTAGATTACGCTGATAAAATACGCTGTGCAGTCGATATTGTAGGTATTTCAAATTTTAATACGTTCCTAAAAAATACCGAGAGCTACAGAACAGATCTCAGAAGAGTTGAATACGGAGACGAAAGAGATCCCAAAATGTATGAATTCCTTGAAGAGATCTCTCCGCTTAATAATGCAGCGAAGATCACGAAACCGCTTCTGATAGTTCAGGGAGGAAATGACCCGAGAGTTCCGAGGACGGAAGCCGAGCAGATGATGAAAACGATCAAATCTCTCGGCGGTGAGGTCTGGTATCTCGAAGCAAAAGACGAAGGACACGGCTTCGCTAAAAAGAGCAATGCGGATTTTCAGAGGTTTGTGACGGTGATGTTTGTGAAGAAGTATCTGCTTTAAATTAGTATTGGGTATTGAGTATTGGGTATTGAGTATTGGGTATTGAGTATTGAGTATTGGGTATTAGGTATTGAAAAAATAAATTACGAATTTGTTCTTTTCACTTCTCCTTAATGCTGAATTAGATTTTTTGTAAATAAAATTAAATAATTCATAATACTCAATTCTCAATACTCCAGTCTCTTCAGGGATTGCATGTTTTTTAAAACACAAGTTATATTGATGTTTCGGATTTCAACAGATACTATTCTTACTAACTAATATTTTCCCTGATTAGCAAAATGGATTTACACCATAAGAATGCTGGAATGACAGATTTTAATACATAATATTCAACTGTTCTTAATATTTCACTATCAACTATCAACTATCAACTATCAACTATCAACTATCAACTATCAACTATCAACTATCAACTTTTAACTTTCTCCGCCACGGCGGATTTCAACTTTCGACTTTCAACTTTCAACTTTCAACTTTCAACTTTCAACTTTTAACTTTTAACTTTCAACTTTCAACTTTCAACTTTCAACTTTCAACTTTTAACTTTTAACTTTTAACTACTAAAAATATTATTTCATATCCAATCCGTAAATGTTAAATTGAAACTCAAACAATCATATGATCATAAATTTCTTACTCACAGTCACTTTATTATATTCAGCTTTTATTGGGTTTGATATAAACACTAATACAAATTCTAACATATTAACATTATCCGACAATAAATTTATTCTCGGTAATGAGAATCTTCTTTCCAAAAACTCAGATATGATTTCCGGTAAAAACGTCGGACTTATTGTTAATTCCAGCAGCGTCACATCCAATGGAGATTTCTTTCCGGATCTGCTCAGCAAGAAATCAAATGTGACTAAAATTTTCACACCTGAGCATGGTCTCAGAGGTAATGACAGAAATGAGGATTACATAGATGAAGTTACCGGAATTCAGATCGTCTCGCTTTACGGTTCAAAGAAAAAGCCAACTGCAAATGATCTTTACGACACTGATGTATTGGTTTATGACATACAGGATGTCGGCGCAAGGTTTTATACTTTTATTAATACTATGTTTTACTGTATGGAAGCTGCTAATGAAAATAACAAGGAATTTATTGTTTGTGACCGACCAATGATCCCTGATCCAAATTATGTTGACGGATTTATGCTTGATGACGGAGAGGAGTCTTTTGTGGGTATGCTTCATATCCCGATCGCTTACGGTATGACCTGCGGCGAACTCGCAAAGTTTATCAATGATGAATATTTCGGAGGGAAATGTAAACTTTCAGTTGTACAAATGGATAATTATACTAGAGATACAAAATACGAAAGTCTGAATCTCCCCTGGATAAAACCTTCTCCTAATATTTATTTTCCTTCATCAGCAGTTTCATATCTCGGAACCTGTCTTTTTGAAGGAACAAATTTTGCTGAAGGAAGAGGAACAGACAAACCTTTTGAATATGTTGGAGCTCCTTATTGTGACGGTAAGCTACTCGCTGATGAACTCAATTCATTAAAGCTTAATGGCGTTACTTTCGAAAGCATTTCATTTACACCCGGTACTATTGCCAGTAATTCCAATCCGCCAAAATTTGTAGGTGAAAATTGTGAAGGTGTTTATATTAAAGTTACTGATGAAAAATCATTCGAACCCGTGAAAGCAGGACTTGCTGTTATGTATGCATCTAATAAATTATTTCCGGGTTTTCAGATAAATAAAAATAAGTTTATTGACAAACTCGCAGGAACAAGTATGCTCCGGGAAATGCTTAATAACGGAAGCAGTTACGAACAGATTATAGGATCATATTATTCTGATCTTCAGCAGTTTAAATCTATAAGAGATAATTATTTAATCTATAAATAAAATATTAGAATCATGAAAAGAAGTGAAATTGAATTCATGCCCGATTATTTCGATAAATATATCAATGAAGTTGATGATATCGAGATAATAGATGCCTTGAATAAATATGGAACAGAATTGTTAAAAAGTTACCGTCAGCAGCTTATTAATACCGGTAATAAGATCTATGCGGAAAATAAATGGACGGTTAAAGAGATCCTTCAGCATCTTATTGATTGTGAAAGGATCTTCTGTTACAGAGCTCTGGCATTTGCAAGGGAAGACAAAACCAACTTACCCGGCTTTGCTGAAAATGAATATGCCGAAGTTTCCGATCCGGACGGAAGATCAATTGATGATCTGATCTCGGATTTTGATGCCTCTAGAAACTCTACCATTAAAATGTTTGAAAGTTTTAATGATAAAATGCTGATGAATCACGGGATCTGCAATAACACAAAGATCTCAGTCCTGGCAATAGGTTTTGTCATAGCAGGACATACTTTGCATCACATGAAAGTTTTGCACAGCAAATATTTTTCGCTGTAACTGGTATTGAGTATTGAGTATTGAGTATTGGGTATTGAGAATTTTACTCCTGCCCTTGACCCGGCTTAAGTAATATAAAATTTTTGCTTTTTAATTTTTAAAATAACCAAATACGTATTACCTAATACTTAATACCTAATACTTAATACCTGATACTTAATACTTAATACTTAATACCTGATACTTAATTCCTAATACTCACGACACAAGACTCTATACTTTTCTAACAACATCCCTCACCCCTGCCTGTGCTTTCGGGAAAACAATCATTTCGGCAACAACAAAATTGTCATTCCTTGTTGCGGCGAATATGACCGCTTCGGCAATATCATCAGGTGATAACGGAGTATAACCTTCATAAGTAAGTTTAGCTTTATCTTCAACTCCTCTGTGTCTTACAACACTGAATTCAGTCTCTACCAGACCCGGATCAATTGTCGAAACACGGATCGGTGAATCCAGTAATTCCATTCTCATGCTTTTAGTAATTGCATCGACAGCATGCTTTGATCCTGCATACACATTTCCGTTAGGATAAACTTCGTGACCGGCTATAGAACCAATATTGATAACATGTCCCTCTTTGTTGTCAAGCATAAGTGGTATAATGCTTTTAGACACATACAAAAGTCCTTTTACATTTGTATCGATCATTTCATTCCAGTCCTGGACCGAACCGTCTTTAACGCTTGCCATTCCCCTTGCAAGTCCGGCGTTGTTAAGAAGCAGATAAACTTTCTTCCATTTACCTTCAAGACCATCAACTTTAGATTTAACATCTTCATATTTCTGTACATCAAGCCGGATAGTGAGAACGTCTATACCATATTCAGTTCTTAGCTCATTTGAAATTTTCTCAAGACGGTCCTCTCTTCTTGCTGCAAGAATCAGATCACATCCAAGTTCTGCAAATTTATAAGCAGATGCTTTTCCAATACCGCTTGTTGCGCCGGTAATGAGTACAATTTTACCTTTTAAGTTTTTCATTTATATATAACTTTTTATAATGTTTATGAATGAATATTTTGTAAAACAATTTTAGTCCGCCGCGGCGGATTGGATTTTTGAAATTAGATTCGGATAATAGTTCTTTATACAAGTTGTATAGAATTTAACTTCTTCTTAATAAGTAAAAAACATAAAAATTGATTTATAAAAAGACAAAAATAATATGTACGATCGGACCGGCTGTTGAGTCTGTTGAGAAAATATGTGAACTGATAGATGCGGGAATGGATGCAGCAAGGCTGAATTTTTCACATGGCACTCACAAGATCCATAAAAAGTATATTGAAAACATAAGAGAAGCTGCAAAGTTAAAAGGAAAACTTATTGCAATAATTCAGGATCTTCCGGGACCTAAGATCAGAGTGGGCAGACTTGAAAAAGGATATATTGATCTTGTAGCCGGATGGGATATAACAATCACTACAAAGGAAGTTATCGGTAATGATCAGATCATTTCTACCAATTATCCCGGACTTATTAATGATCTGGATATCGGTGAATCAATTCTGCTGGATGATGGAAATCTTAAACTCAAAGTTACCTCTCTTGATAAAGAAAACGGAGAAGCTGTATGTGAGATCATTAATGGTGGAATTCTTAAAGAAAAAAAAGGAATAAATCTTCCGGAAACAAAACTTAATCTCAATCCCCTCACGGAAAAAGATCTGGAACATCTCAGATTTGGTCTTGAGAATGGAATAGATTTTATTGCTATGAGCTTTGTCAGAGTAGCTGAAGACATTACACATTTGAGAGATTTATTGAGATCCGATAATATTGATAAACCTATAATTGCCAAAATAGAAAGACCTGAAGCGGTTGAAAATATTGATTCAATTATAGAAGTATCGGATGTAATAATGGTTGCACGCGGTGACATGGGAGTTGAAATATCCACTGAAGAAGTTCCGCTCATACAGAAATTGATTATAAATAAATGTAATGAAAAGATTAAGCCTGTCATAACCGCAACACAAATGCTTGAATCAATGATACACAGCCCGACTCCAACCAGAGCAGAAGCTTCGGATATTGCTAATGCTATATTTGACGGAACGGATTGCGTTATGCTTTCGGCTGAAACATCCACCGGTGAATATCCTGTCATTACTGTTGAGACCATGAAGAAGATCATCCTGAAAACCGAAACTGAAAAAAAGACAAAATATTTTAAAGAAATATTTGTTGAAGATTCGCCTGAAAATACTTTGCATACTATCTGCAACTCTGCAACAGAAATTGCAACAAGAGTAGATGCAAAAGCTATCATTACTATTACTCACAACGGCAAATCCCCCATGCTGCTGTCAAATCACAGACCAAATGCACAGATTATTTCAGCTACTCATGATGTAAACATTATAAGAAAATGTAAACTTATATGGGGTGTGGAGTCTATTAAGATCGAAAAAAATCTTGACTATAATGCAACATTCGCTATGATAAGAGAAAGTATTTTAAAATATAATATTTTAAATAAATCCGACAGAATTGTTCTGATCGCTCCTATGCCGTTCTCGGATTCGGAGTCAGCTAATATGATACAGGTGACAGAAGTGTGATGATTTGGGATTTGGGATTTGGGATTTGGGATTTGGGATTTGGGATTTGGGATTTGGGATTTGGGATTTGGGATTTGGGATTTTTGATATAACACAATTATCACTCCGCGGCGGCGGATAACACATTAAATAAAGCAATGGATTTACTGATCATAGGCGCAGGACCTGTAGGCTTAGCCTGCGGGATAGAAGCTAAAAAACACGGACTAAACTATCTTCTGATAGAAAAAGGCAGCATAGTTAACTCTATATTCAATTACCCAACTAACATGACATTTTTTTCTACTTCGGAGAAGATCGAACTTGGGAATGTACCATTTGTATCTCACAGCATAAAACCTACACGACGGGAAGCGCTTGAATATTACAGAAGAGTTAAGAATGCTTATGACCTGAATATCAATACTTATGAAAAAGTAATGAATGTTGAGAAAGAAAATGATGGCTATAAAGTTACAACTGATAAAAATATATATAATGCAAAAAATGTAATTGTTGCAACCGGCTATTATGACAATGTCAATTATATGAATATCAAAGGAGAGGATCTTCCTAAAGTAAAGCATTATTTTGATGAACCTCATCCTTATGCTTATCATAAGACACTCGTAATCGGCGCCGGTAATTCGGCAGTAGATGTAGCTCTCGAATTATTCAGGGTCGGAGCGGAAGTCACGATGGTTATCAGGGAAAATAAGATAAAGCCTTCGATAAAATATTGGGTTAAACCTGACATTGAAAACAGAATAGCTGAAAATTCCATCAAAGCTTATTTCAATTCTGAAGTTCTTCAAATAAAGGAGAAAAGTGTTTTGATAAAAACCCCTGAAGGAGAATTTGAAATAGAAAATGATTTTGTATTTGCAATGACAGGCTATCATCCTGATTTTGAATTCTTAAAAAAGATCGGAATAAATCTTGATGAAAATAACACCCCTGTTTTCAACAGACAATCTTATGAAACTGATCTTAAAGGTCTTTATCTGGCAGGTGTTGTCTGCAGCGGAAAGAATACGGATAAATATTTTATTGAGAATTCCATTGAGCATGCTGAAATTATTATTGATCATATATTGAAATCCAAAACATAATTTCAGAATTCAGAAATAGATTTAAATCCTTTCCAAATTTTTATTCAGTCCTTACATTAAAATGCAGCTAGAAAGTATATCTGTTCAGGAAGCACGCGAACTTATAATTACAAAACAGCTCCTGAATTCTAAAAATATTCCGAAAAGCTCTGAACAATTACTCAATATTATTGAAACGCTTGGGTATGTTCAGATAGACACTATCTCAGTTGTAGAAAGATCTCATCATCATATTCTATGGATCAGGATGAATAAATATCAACGTCCGATGCTTGATGAACTGATGAAATCCAAAAAAATTTTCGAATACTGGAGTCATGCCGCAGCTTATCTTCCGATTAAAGATTTCAGATTTTCACTGATCAGAAAAAAAAGATATTCTGATAAATATAAAACATGGGGGAAAGCAAACAAGAAGGTTATCAGTTTCGTTTTGGACAGGATAAAAAGCGAAGGAGCTCTTCAGTCCAAAGATTTTGAAGGAGACGGGAATAAAGCAAATGGCTGGTGGAACTGGAAGCCGGCTAAAGATGCTCTCGATTTTCTTTTCCATAAAGGAGATCTGATGATTAAAGAAAGAATAGGCTTTCAGAAAGTGTATGATCTTACCGAAAGAATTTTACCAGATAATGCTGATACGGAATTTCCCACAGAATCTGAATTTTATGAACACCTTATACTTACTTCATTAAATTCAAATGCAATTGTCTCAGAAAGAGAAATTACTTATCAGAGGAAATTCAATCCTGAACTTTTCAGATCAGTTTTAAATAAACTTGAAGATAATGGGTGGATAAGAAAAATTTCAGTTGGCAAACATAAAATACCTTATTTCACAAATAATACGGTTTTGGAATTGCTCAATTCTAAAATAAAAAATAATGGAATTCACCTGTTATCCCCGTTTGATAATCTTGTCATAAACCGCAAACGTCTCAAAGAGATATTTGATTTTGATTATACAATAGAGTGCTATGTACCCGAACCGAAGCGTGTTTATGGTTATTACTGTCTTCCTGTTTTATCCGGGAATAAGTTTGCAGGCAGACTGGATGCAAAATCTGACCGTTCATCGGATTCTTTTATTATTAAGAATTTACACTTTGAAGAAAATTTCAGGAGGAGCAATTCTTTTGATGAAAAACTTAAAAGCAGTATAAATAAATATGCAAAATTTACCGGATGCAGTAATGTAGATGGATTAGAAAAGTTTATGTAGTGATCTTTATATTTATGTTATCAAAGTCTTTTATCAGCATATCTTTTTTATCTGAAACAATATTCAAATTGTGCTGTTTTGCCCTTTCAGAAATTGCTTCCAAATAATTTTCATCCGGGATAAGTATAGAGAAAGAAGTCATTCCCAGCGAGCTCTCATCTGCTTTTGCTCTTCTGTCAAGCATCCATGTATTCGTTCCGATATGGTGATGATATCCATCCGCTCCAAAAAACATAGCTTTTGGAAATTGAGTGTTGGTAATTCTGAATCCTAATATCTCGTTATAAAACTCTTCAGCTTTTTTAATATCCGAGACATTTAAATGTATATGTCCTAAAGTCGTATCGGGATGAATGCCATTCCATAAATCTGGATCATCAAGTTCGTTTGTGATTATGCTCAGATCCAGCGGCAGTGTATCCATTATTATCTGCCCGTGACTTTCCTTCCACTGGCTCTTTGGTTTATCTGAATAAAGCTCTACCCCATTTCCATCAGGATCTGAAAGATATATTGCCTCACTGACCAGATGATCAGAGAATCCCTGAAACTTTATATTATTTTTAAACAGCCGCATAAATACTCTTGCAAGTTCTTTCCTCTCAGGTAAAAGAAAAGCCATATGATAAAGTCCTGTCGAACCTTCTAACCTCACAGGAGCAGATTTATCTTCCGTAAGTTTTATAAGATAAGGTAGTTCACCGGTAGAAGATAGAATTGCCCTGGTATTATCTTTATCAATTATCTTGAATCCGATTAAGTTTGAATAAAAGTTAATCGATGAATGCAGATCACGTATGCGCAGATCTATGCTTAGGATTTTTGTATTTTCGGGTATTAAGTTCATTTGAAAAATTTATTGAGTTTCCTCTTCAATTGAGTGAAAACTGCGGTATAATAAATCCCGCATTATTATGAAACGTCAGTCTGAAAATTTTATATTCACAATATTCGATAATGGGAAAATCCATCAGAACTTCTGCAATATCGTTCTCAGATTCTCCAATTATTGTTGTCCATAATTTTCTGCTTTCAAGTGATACTGAATATGAGGTTAATACTTTATCACTCAGCAGTTCAGATACTACGGATCTTTGTTCCGGTATCAAAGAAATGAATTCTTCTGTCATTGCCTGAGGCAGATCGATCTCTACCATGAATTCATATTTAAGTTTATTATTCATAATTAAATATTATAATTTTTCGAATATGTCACCTAGTTTATCCCCGTACTCTTCCTGATAAATTTCAAAATACACTTTATCAATTATCTTACTTTTAATATCACTCGCATCAATAGTTTCCTTGAATGTAACATAGCAATCTAGTGCTTTTAATGAATTTTCAATATCTATCTCATCGACTTCGTATATGCAGTCAATTTCATCATCACTGGATCCGCTTAAATTAAACAAACCCGGCTTTTCTGCTAAATCTTTTTTTATTGTATATAAAGCAAGTCTTTTAAGATAAGGAGAGTTTTCTTTCATTTCGACATAAACTCTTTTTACTACAGCATGTGTGACGAGATGATCATGAAATCCGCTGATACCATGGACTGCATAGGTCACTACCACGTCAGGCTTGATCCTTTCAATCTCTTCTTTTATAACTTTTTCTATTTCTCTGGGATCCATTTCCTTTAATCCGCTGTCAGGAAGATCAAGAACTTTCATTCCTGTAAGATTCAGAACTTTTGCTACTTCAAGCATTTCTTTATATCTCACCTCACCCATTTCATCTATAGTATAGCCATATTTATGTCTTTGTTTCGTAGCTCCGCCTTTTGTAAGCGTTAGAAGATACACTTCATGTCCTTCCCGAATCTGTTTTGACATAGCATTTGCGGGACCGAATGATTCATCATCAGGATGCGGAAAAATATACAGTACTCTCATAGTTTTATTTTAATTTATATTCATATTAGTTTAAACTTATTTCTTTTTCCGATTTTACTGAAAATATCAACTCTCTAAATGCATTCAGAAATTTTTGCAAATGATCTCTTGTTGCTTCATCAGTTAAATTACCGTGTTCATCAAATTTTTTTCCGCCGAATGGAATATAGACTTCGGGTTTGTTTAATGCTGTCATATCAAGATGTGCAGCAACCTGTCTGAAATGCATCTGCGATCTTATGGTTCCTGACATACCTCCTGATACTCCCATCAGAGCATATGGTTTTTTCTTTAATAATGACTGTGAAGATGGCCGTGATGCCCAGTCAATTGCGTTCTTTAAAACACCTGTAAATGAGTAATTATATTCAGGCGTGGCAATTAGCAATGCATCCGATTCAGATATCAATTCTTTAAATCTAATTACTGATTCCGGAAATTCCGGCTTTTCAAGATCACTGTTGTATAATGGAAGATCTTTTAAGCTGTAAATTTCTATTTCCATGTTTTCAGGTTTTAGCTCCTGCGCAGCTTTCAGCAATGCCGTGTTATGTGACTTTTCTCTTAGACTTCCTGATATTCCTAGTATTTTCATTATTTTCTTATTTAATTTTTTAAAATTAGTTCTGCTGTAATACGACTTTAATTCAGATAAGAAGAATACATCCAGACCAGTTTTTCCTGCTGAGGAATGTAATCACTCATTAAAGAATTTGTACCTTCATCTTTGGCTTTCTCCGATAATTCAAGAATTTCTCTTTCGGCTTCAAGTAAGATCTTAAAACCATTCAATATTGATCCGACTGCAATGTTACCGTCTGATATATTTTTGATCTCATTGATCTGTGAATCTGATACATAATCGCTGAATGAATGAACCGGTGAATATCCCAGTGTAAGGATCCTTTCCGCTATCTCATCTATTTTTATCAGTGCATCGGTATATAATTCTTCAAACTTTACATGAAGTTCAAAAAATTTCTCTCCCTTTATGTTCCAGTGAAAACCTCTTGCATTCATATAGAATATATGATAATTGGCAAGCAGGTTATTCAATTTATCAGCCAGATCTTTGGTCAGACCTGTGTCTAATCCTATGTTATTTTTTATTTCGTTCACAATTACTCCTTTTTTTTTTAATTTAATGGTACTTCTACTAAGAGAACCTCACTGTTCTCTTCTGCTTTTATTTTTATTTTATCTGTCTCCCTGATTCCCATGGCATCTCTTTTTGAAAGTATATCTCCTTCTATATTGACTTTACCATCTATTACAAAAACATATACACCATTACCGTTTGAGTTTATTTTGTATTCTAGCTCAGTGCCTTTCTCCGGATTTGTAAGTGAAAAATATGCATCCTGATTTATCCATAATGCTTTTTCATCTTTAGGGGAAACAACTGTCTGAATTTTGTTTATTCTCTCAGTGGGATCGAATTCTTTCTGATCATATCTTGGTTTTATATTTTTTTCCTTTGGAAATACCCAAAGCTGAAGCAGATTCACTTCATCTGTTTTGGAATTGTTAAATTCTGAATGTGTCAAACCGCTTCCCGCAGACATAATCTGTACTTCATTTGGATGTATGACCTCTTTATTTCCGGTACTGTCTTTGTGTGCAAGTTCACCTCTCAGAGGGATCGTGACTATTTCCATGTTATCATGCGGATGCGTTCCGAAACCTTCTCCGGGTTGGATTATATCATCATTTAGAACTCTCAATAAACCAAATCTTGTTCTTTCAGGATTATAATAGTTTGCAAAACTGAAAGAGTGATGTGCATTAAGCCAGCCATGATCTGCATGTCCCCTGTCTTCTGCTTTATGAATTACTTTTTCCATTTTAGATTTCTCCTTTTTTAAAATAATATTTATTTTGAAGCTATTGTAAACTTTATATTGAAATTATCATCAATCAACTTATCACCAAGATTTTCATAAAATTTTCCTGATCTGAATTTAATATCATATAAAGTTCTGTCTACATTAAAGTCTGCAGATGCTGTAATACCATCTGCGGTTATATTTACTTTAGCCGGAAAAGTAATTTGATTGGTTATT
>JAGQWH010000289.1 GCA_020437545.1 Ignavibacteriota bacterium | reverse complement strand
TTAAAATTATTTTCACTTAATATTTCATAAGTTATTTTTTGCGGGAAATCATGTTCAGGGTTTTCAAAAATAAAAATTTTATCTGAATATTCCGTAAGCTTAAAGGAGACCGGAGCCGGATTATGGCTGACATCTGCAGTATAAAAGATATCATTTTCAATCAGGTGAATTTTTAATTTTTCATTGTTGGTGATCTCTCCGTTCTTGATCAGATAAGCTCTTCCTGTCAAATTGTTTAATTCATCCGGATACCATTCTTCATGATAAAGTCCTGATCCCATTATACCTTCCCATTGTCCGGTAAGCCATTCAAGTTTTTTAAGGTCATCCATTTATTTTATTAAATTAATTTTCAAGTTTATATGCTGCTATATTAACAAAGTCCGGTTCGTTTGATTTTATGTCACTTTCTATACTCTTATCTCTTGTAAATCCTGATCTCTCCATGACTTTAAATGCTCTCTGATTTTTTTCATTTGCAAATCCTTCAATCCGTTTAATCCTCATTGAACTGAATGCATAATTTACAACAAGATCTATTGCTTCAGACATTAATCCTTTTTGCTGAAACTCCGGCATTAACTCAAAACCAATCTCTGCCAGACGATATTCTATATCGAGATTCCATAAACAAATAGTGCCAATAAGATTTTCATCACCGGATAATGAAATTGCCCATATTATATATTCGTTGCTGTCAATCCCTTCATTCAATTTGCTAATTAATTTTCCGGCGTCTTCTTCCGATAAATGGTCAGGTCTGTCAAGAAATTCATTTACTCTCTTATCAGACCGTAACTTTGATAGATCAATATTGTCCGTATCCTTTAACTTCCGGAGAATTATTTTTTGGGATCTTAAAAAAGGGAATGGATTAAAATTTATTTCAGTTGTCATGGAAAAGTTTTGTTTTTCAAGTATAATTTAATTTCGTAAAAATTGAAATGAAAGTTTCTGTCTGTTGTGTAAAAATCAATTTTTTCATGATCATTCATGCTCGTTCCCAAACTCTGTTTGGGAACGCAATTGTTCAGGAAGCTCCGCTTCAATTCTTATAAGCAGTTAGTTTTTATGCAAGTCGAAATGAAACGGAGTTTCAAAAGCAAGTGCATTCCCAAACAGAGTTTGGGAACGAGCTAAAGACTTAATGACTCCAAGATAAAAATATTCAAAATTCTCTTCTTTGAGCCTTCGAGTCTTAGAGGCAGAGTAATGGGAATTGATTTCGGGCAGTATGGGAACGAGCTGAATATCACTTGATTTCAATATTGTATTAAAATTAAAATAACAATAGCTTTAAACAACCCCATAAAAAAAACAACCAATCAAAAATTATCTTCAGAGATTATGAAAACATTTTTATTAATTCTGTTAAGTTTAACTCTCAGCAACAACTCTTTTTCCTCTCCTCCGGTTACTGATAATCACATAAAAATTGATCAGTTCGGATACAGAACTTCTGATAAGAAAATTTCGGTAATAAGTAATCCTGTCACAGGATACAATAATAATGTTCCTTATTCACCCGGGAACAATTTTCAGATCCGAAGATGGAATGATGACTCGGTTGTATTCAGCGGTTATCTGACTCCATGGAATGGCGGGAATACTCATTCCCAAAGCGGGGATAAGGTCTGGTGGTTTGATTTTACGGGATTGACAACTCCGGGAGAATATTATGTGTTTGATGTTTCAAATAATAAGGGTTCGTATAAATTTGAAATCAATGACGGAGTTTACAGAAGCACATTAATAAAAACTTTTAAAGCATTCTATTATCAGAGATGCGGCTGTCCTAAAAGTTCGCCGTATGCAGAGACCGGATGGACGGATACAGAATGTCACAAGGGGAGTCTGCAGGATGCTGACTGCCGGCTTTATAATAATAATAATCCGGTAACTTCAAAAAACCTATCAGGCGGATGGCATGATGCAGGGGATTATAATAAATATGTGAACTTTGCTTTCGAACCGGTAATGGATCTTCTTTTAGCTTATAAGGAAAATCCTACTGTCCGGGCAGATGATTTTAATATTCCTGAATCAGGAAACGGAATTCCGGATATACTTGATGAAGTTAAATATGAACTGGACTGGCTTCTGAAAATGCAGAACTCAAACGGATCTGTGTTAAGCATAGTCGGAGTAACTAACTTTGGTTCTGCCAGCCCTCCTTCTGCTGATAATAATCAGAGACTTTACGGACCTGCTACAACTTCAGCAAGTTTCACTGCTTCGGCTTTATTTGCGCTTGGTGCTATTCAGTTTAACAGTATCGGACAGACTTCTTACGCAGCTATCCTTCAGACTGCAGCAGTAAACGCTTACAACTGGGCTGTCGCTAATCCGAATGTAACTTTTTATAACTCTGGAACAATCGGAGCAGGCGAACAGGAAGTCGGTTCTTACGAAAAATTTGTCAGACAAATGGCGTCAGCATGCTTTCTGTATTCTCTCACAGGAAATTCCGCTTACAAAACATATTTCGAAAATAACTATTCACAGATCCATCTGATGCAATGGACGTTTGCTTATCCGTTTGAAGCCGGCGCGCAAAATATGATGCTTTTTTATGCGTCATTACCGGGAGTAACTTCTTCTGTTTCGACTGCCATTAAAAATGCTTATAAAAATTCGATGAAAACAAATAATGCAGATAATCTTCCGGCATTAATTAATAAGACCGATGCATACAGAGCTTATCTTTCAAATAATAATTATACCTGGGGAAGCAACACTACAAAAGGCAGACAGGGGATCATGTTTCTGAATATGCTTACATATAAACTTGATACATTAAGCAATTCACTATACAGGGAAGCAGCGCTTGGATATCTGAATTATTTCAATGGTATTAATCCGACTGCATTTTGTTATATAACAAATATGTCAGCATA
>JAGQWH010000288.1 GCA_020437545.1 Ignavibacteriota bacterium | reverse complement strand
TGAATTCACCAAAAGAGATAATAGTAACCGGTGATCCGGTCAATGAAAAGACTAAAGAACTGGTAAACTGTGTAAATGAGATTTACATACCAAATAAAGTTGTTATGCATTCATCAGAAGAATTTATTAAAATTGCTCCGTTCATAGAAAAGTTGATAACCGGTAATAAAGAACCGAAAGTGTATGTCTGTGAAAATTATCAGTGCAATTTGCCTACTGATGATATTGAGAAGTTAAAAGAATTGTTAAAATAACATGATCACAAAGGCTAAAGACGTTGATGACTTTCTTGATAAAATTGATCCATCAAGGAAAAACGACATGGCAAAACTTCGTAGGATAATTAAAAAAACCTTACCAAAAGCCAAAGAAACCATGCTTTACGGAATGCCCACATATGAGATTGAAGGAAAAGCATTAGTAGCATTTAATTCTCAAAAGAATTATATGTCTCTTTATGCTGACTCGAAAGCTGTAAAAATAAATAAAGATCTATTAAAAGGATTGAATTGCGGAAAGAGTTGTATTAGATTTACCAGTCTTGATAAGTTGCCTGAAGCAACTTTAGTAAAGATTATTAAAGACACGATCAGTATTTGTTAATTGATTTTTAAATTTTAAGGATAGTAATAATCATGGGTGAAATAATAATTAAAATACCAAATAAAGTTAATCTTGAGTATAAAATTTCTGATTCAATGGAAATTGAAAAATTGATTAAAAAATTTGAGAAAATGAAAACAAAATCTTCGAAAAAGGTATTAGTTGATAATAGTATTGTTGGTATTTGGAAAAATAAATTCTCACCAAAAAAGAATTCAGTCAATATCGCGAAAGAACTAAGAAAAGAAGCATGGACAAGGTCTTAGTTGATACAAATGTCTTTATAGATATATTTAAAGGAAAACATGAGGTTTTGAATTACTTAAATCATATAGAAGTTTATGTAAATCCAATTATATTGATGGAAATTTATATTGGTGCAGAAAATAAAAATGAAGTTAGAAGATTTGAAAAATTTTTTAATAGTTTTGAAATTTCTCTGATCGATAATGAGATCTCTCTTTTAGCTATTGAACTAATAAAGAAATATTCTAAAAGCCATGGTTTAGCAATACCAGATGCAATTATTGCTGCTACTTGTCTCGAAAATTCATTTGAATTATTTACTTATAATATTAAGGATTTTAAATTTATTGATAATTTAAAACTTCATAATCATTTAAATTAAAAGGAGAAGATATGTTAGAGAATCAGGATCTGAAGAATGTGCTGGTACTGGATATAGAAACCGTTCCGCAATATGCAGCATATGAAGAATTACCGGAAGATATAAAGGAATTCTGGATTCACAAAATGCGCAGGGACATCAGTGAAGGTTTAACTGCTGAAGAAACTTATGACAAAGCCGGAATATACGCTGAGTTCGGGAAGATAGTATGCATAAGTGTTGGAGCATTTTACACTGAGAATGAAACATTGAAATTCCGTCTTAAATCTTATTACGGAGACGATGAAAAAACTATCTTATCGGAATTTTCCGAAATGCTGAATAAAGCTTATTATAAGGAAGAGCATACAATTTGCGGACACAATTCGAAAGAGTTTGATTTTCCGTATATAGCAAGAAGATGTCTGATCAACGGGATCCCGATCCCTTTCAAGCTTGATAATGCAGGCAAGAAACCATGGGATGTTAAATTACTTGATACAATGGAACTATGGAAGTTTGGTGATTATAAAAGTTATACTTCCATGAATTTACTAGCATCAGTACTTGGTATCCGTTCGCCGAAAGATGACATAGACGGCAGTCAGGTCGGAGGCGTTTACTGGAAAGAAAAGAACGTAAAAAGAATAATGGAATATTGTCAGAAGGATGTAGTCACAGTTGCTCAGGTATTGCTCAGATTTAAAGGGATGGATTTGCTGAGTGATGAGAATATTGTTGATGCGAATTAGGTATTGGGTATTGGGTATTGGGTATTGGGTATTGGGTATTGGGTATTGGGTATTGGGTATTGGGAATATAGAAAATAAATTAATTACCTAAAAAATTTTTTTAACGAATACAAATTATTGTTAAACATATTAAAATAAAAAATTTAATCAAATGAACCAGTTAAATAGGATTGAGAGTAACCCGAATATAATGCTGGGCAAACCTGTAATTAAAGGAACAAGGATTACAGTTGAGTTAATTTTAAAAAAATTAGCATCCGGATTTTCTATTAAACAGATATCAACTGCATATGATCATATAACAAGAGAGGACATTTTAGCTTCAATAGAATATGCTGCAGATGTTATCTCACATGAAGAAATGATTGAGTTAATATGATAGTTGCAGATGAGAACATGATTTCCGGATTACTAAATAAGTTAAGAACCTCTCGTTTTGAAGTCTTTTCAATAAGAGAAAATCTTAAAGGTGAATCAGATAATAATATTATTGAATTAACGAAGGATAATAAGGGTATCTTAATTACAGAAGATAAAGATTTTGGAGAATTGGTATTTTCACATAATATAAGGGGATGCTCCGTTATTTTGTTAAGATATAAAAATGTTTCTGAGTATGGGATTTTGGAAGATAAAGTTATTCAAATATTAAACCGGTTGTTAATGAACCCGGTCATAATTTTTTTACAATTACTCATAACAAAATTAGAATTAGAGAAATTTAATCAAAACAGTTTACAAATTTAAAGTTAATTAAACCAAAATTGAATGATGATATAGAATTTAAAAATTTTTTAATTCAACAAGATACTAAAATAAAATATAGTATTTTTATATCTAATCTTTCCCCATTTTTTAAAAAAAGGAATGAAAAGCTATCATTAACAGATTTTATTGAAAAGATATATGATAAAGACAATTTAACTTTTGAAAATGATTGTAAAGACAGAAGTTTAAAATTAAGAGCGAAATGGTTTGAAAGTAAGCC
>JAGQWH010000287.1 GCA_020437545.1 Ignavibacteriota bacterium | reverse complement strand
AGTAATGCGGTCAAGCTTCTTATTGCCATCGCAGCTATTGTCATAATATATTTCATGCTTCCGCGTTATAAAAATATTGAATCAAATTACGAGGTCGGAGCTATATGGTCTTCGGAAGATCTTATAGCTCCGTTCTCATTTCCTATATATAAAGACGAAAAAGAATATGAACAGGAAAAGCAGGATGTGATAAAGAATGTAGCTATCGTTTTTGATAAAGTTGAAAAAAAAGGCAGCAGCGAAGATTCACTTAATATTTTCACAGACAAAGTCAGATCAATACTCGACAGAGCGGCAGTACTTGAAAAAAATAAAGAAGGGTTTGTAAATTCCGAAGCGCTGGATGAGTATAAAAATGAACTTTCAATTAAGTTCAGTTTTCCGGAATGGGAAAAACTTTACTCACTGTATGTGAACGATCAGGGAGAGAATTCAAATGTATCATTTAATGAATACGCAGCATTTATAAAACAAAAGATTCTCAATGCAGAAAAAAGCGATATCCTGAATTTTGATAAATCAAAGATACTTTCTAAAAAAATCACGGTAAAGGAAGTAAATAAGAAAGTTCAGGAAGTCATAGACGTAGAATCTGTATATGATAAAAAGGATATTTTAAATAATCTTAAGAATGATTATCAGATAAGATTTCAGGATTCAACACTCACGGCAATTGGTCTTGAAATATCGGACAGGTTTATAAAAGAAAGTCTGATATTCAACAATGAACTTACCAATCTTGAAACGCTCAGCAGAATTGAACAGATACCAAGAACCATCGGAATAGTCAAAGGCAATGAAAGGATCATCAGCAAGCATGATCCCGTGAACCGTTTTACAAAAATGAAACTGGACTCCTATAAAAAAGTAAGACTCGAAAAAATAGGCGTTCAGGACATGATACTTCAGCAGGTCGGTAAAATATTCTCATTGATTATCCTGATAATTATCCTCGCCCTTTTCCTTTATTATATCAGATTTGAAGTTTATAATGATAACTATAAACTCATACTTATTCTTTCTCTGATTCTGATAGTCGGTATCTTTTCATATCTGAGCATGATACTCAATTTGAATGCTCCGATAGAATTACTGATCTTTGTTCCGGTTGCATCTATTCTTCTGACGATCATATTTGATTCAAGACTGGCATTTTATACCGTTACGATTATTTGCTTTGTAGTCGCATCCATAAGAGGAGGGGATTATTCGATCTGTTTTATTTCTTTCTGCGGATCCGTACTGGCAATTTTCAGTGAAAGGGATATTAAAAACCGTTCACAGATATTCAGATCTTTTTTCTTCATACTGATCGGTTACACGTTTTCAATACTTGCAGTCAATCTCATAAGAATAGAAGAGACACAGAAGCTATGGATGAAACTTACCTTCGGCGGAGTGAACGCAATTATGTCTCCATTGATCGCTTACGGACTTTTAATATTCTATGAAAAAGTATTTAAGATCACAACCGATCTTACTCTTCTCGAATTATCAGATTTCAATCATCCTTTATTGAAAGAGCTTTCATCAAAAGCGCCCGGAACATTTCATCACAGCATAATAATGGGAAATCTTTCCGAAGCCGCAGCCGAATCGATCGGGGCAAATCAGATACTTGCAAGAGTCGGGTGTTATTATCACGACATAGGTAAAATTTCAAAACCACAGTTCTTCATAGAAAATCAGCTTGATCAGAATAACAGGCATAACGAACTTAACCCGAGCATGAGCACAAAAATTATTATCGCGCATGTAAAGGACGGAATTGAAATGGCTAAAAAATATAAACTGCCCGATAAGATAGTCGAATTTATTCCGATGCATCACGGGACAACTCTCGTATCTTATTTCTATGACAAAGCAAGAAATGCTTCCAAAGAAGAAATTTTTGATTACTCTTACAGATATCCCGGACCGAAACCTCAGACAAAAGAAACGGGCATAGTAATGCTTGCAGATGCCATCGAAGCAAGTACAAGAACAATTGAAGATCCCTCACCGCAGAAGCTTGAGAACAAGATAAAAGAAGTGATCAGAAACCGCTTCATGGAAGGCGAACTCGATGAATGCGATCTCACTCTTAAAGACCTTACAAAGATCAAGGAAAGTTTTCTGAAAATTCTTGTAGGCATCCATCATCACAGAATAAAATATCCGGATAAGAATCAGCTTGAAATGTTCACTGATGATAAATTAAAAAAAGAATAATATTTTCCTGAACATTATGCAGGATCTCGAATTAAATAAAAAACTGTTCATAAATTTTTTAAGAACAGAAAAATCCCTTTCCGAAAATACAATTGCATCATACAGTATAGATCTGGATAAATTTCTTGAATATGCCTCGGGCGTAAAACAAATTTCCGCAATAAAAAAAATCAGGGAAGATACCGTAAATGATTTTCTGAGCTTCATAAACAAATCTCAAAGCAAGTTAAATAAAAAATTCTCACCCAAGTCCGTATCAAGAAATATTTCATCTCTAAGAACATTTTTCAGGTATCTTGAATCAGAAAATGTCGTTGACATAAATCCGATGGAGAATATCGAATCACCGAAGACTTCAAGACTGCTTCCGGAAGTCTTGTCTCAGGAAGAAATTGAGAAGATATTATCGGTACAGGATATTAAAGACAAACTGGGACTCAGAGACAAAGCGCTTCTTGAGACGCTTTATGCAAGCGGACTCAGAGTAAGCGAAGCTATTAATCTCTGCATCGGAGATATTTTTTTTGAAGAAGGATATCTGAGAGTCTTCGGAAAAGGTTCGAAGGAAAGGATAGTTCCGATAGGGAATACTGCTCTGGAGTTTATAACACTATATATTAAAGACAGCAGAAGCATTCTTAAAAATAAAAAAAGCTTTGACGTTTTGTTTCTGAATTTCCGCGGTAACAAATTATCCCGAATGGGAATACTTGAGATAATAAAAAAGAACTGTTTAGCCGCAGGAATAAAAAGAAGCATCCATCCGCACACATTCAGGCATTCATTTGCAACACATCTTCTGCAGGGA
>JAGQWH010000286.1 GCA_020437545.1 Ignavibacteriota bacterium | reverse complement strand
ACATCAGCATCTCCTTTTCCGTATTTGCCGCTTTTCATTGCCAGATTCTCGACCCATACAGCAAACTGACTGATATCAAAAAGTATCGGTGTAATAAATATCAGAAAACTGATTACCGTAAAGATCCAGAAATACATTTTATTTTTATATCCCCTGATCAGAAAAAACGGAATAAAGACAAGCGGAATGAAGTTTAATTTTGTCGCCAGACCAAGACCGCAGATTATGGCAAAGACAAGAGTCAGTTTCAGAGACGGAGGATCATTTCCTGATTCATCAATATTTACACTAAACCAGTAATAGATTAAAGCGCATAAGAAAAGCAAAGATACCGTAATTAAAAAATTATCCGGACTGACAATTATGGAACCATAAAAAATTTCCATTGAAGTAAACGGCGAGAGCTGAAGTAAAAGACTCAGATAGATATTTTTTGTAAACTTTAAGGCAAGTACACCAAGAAGGAATAACACCGAAGCATTGATAAATATAAAAGCAGTATTTAAAACATACATGTAGTCTTCCGGTCTTGACAATACATCGACAGCTATATCCGGATTTTTACCGGTCAATGAAAAATATATCCTCATGACCAACGAACCAATCATCTGAACTGATGTACCGGGATGATCAAAATGACCTACGCCAAAACCCTGTGCAATATTCAAAGAGCTGATAAGATACACATATCCCGGATCATAAAAATTAAGATAATACGGACCTTGTGCTGATTTTAATATATAGGATGACAGAAAATATAATACGGGAAGTAAAAGAAACAGAATATATCTGTTGATTTTATTCAAATCAGTTTTGCGAAGTTTGAAAAAAACATTAACTAATGATGATAATTTTCTTAAAAAGAAAATCTATATTATAATTAAAATTAGAATTATCAAACCGGAAATTTAAGTTTTACCGGTTTGCGAAAACTTCAGAATTTACTTTTATTCAAATTACCTTCCGGTAGTTTAAAATAAAAGATATCCCGTTAAATAGATTTCTTTATATACTTATTTGATTTGGCAAAATATCTAATCATTTGATAAGATTAAAGTCTATCAAAAAATCTAGATCTTTTTTGCATTAAACATTCAAAGCAGAGAGAAATATTCTGTCAGACTGTTTCAGACTCTGTTTTTTTTAAAAGAACAATCTTGATTTTTCCAAAAGAAGTTATTAACTTTGCAATACAAAGTACTTTCTGACTTTGACAATAACAACAATAATTTTTCAAAATCAAAAACAGGATCCGGAAATTATGCTGACTAAAGAAGATATAGTTTCAAATATTGAAAACCCGAAAGAGCTGGAGAAATTATACCGGCTCAACAAATCCCTGTTCAGAAATGAATTTAATTCAATTTATCCCGGACTTCAGAGTAATAAACTAGCTGACTTCTGGAATGAAAGACTCAATTACGAAAGTAAGGATATATCCACCGGGACATCAAAAGAACTTATGTTCGTTATTTTAGCTTCCCTTCTTGCTGGACTCATCGTAAAGATACCCGCATACCTTCCGGTTGATGAAAATTTTTTTTACACAAGAAATATCGGATTTGTAGTTTTCCCTATACTCATTATGTATTTTTCCCTGAAAAATAAAATTTCCGGAAAAAAGTCTTTGATCTCCTTTGCAGCTGTTTTATTTTCACTTTTCTTCATTAACCTGCTTCCGGATAATATCGACAGTGACACTTTGAAATTATCCTGCATACATCTGCCATTATTTCTGTGGTTTGTATTGGGCTTTGCATATACCGGAAATGATTTCAGAAGTTCCGGAGGGAGGCTTGGATATCTGAGATACAATGGCGATCTGTTAGTAATTACAGCTATTATCCTGATATCAGGTATGATACTTACCTCTCTGACTCAGGGACTTTTTTCTCTAATTGATATTGAGATTTTCAGATTCTACTTACATTATATTATCATTCCGGGAATTGCTGCCGCACCGATTGTAGGCACATATGTGATCCGTAAAAATCCTCACTTGGTAAACAAAGTTTCTCCTGTGATCGCAAATATATTCAGTCCGCTGGTATTGGTAACTTTGTTAACGTATCTGACCGCAATTATTATTTCCGGAAAAGATCCATACAATGACAGAGAATTTCTTATTGCATTCAACGGACTTTTGATAATTGTAATGGCTATTATTCTTTTTTCAATAGCTGAGACTTCCAAAGCAGACAATAACCGTTTTGGGATAATTATATTATTTCTGTTATCTACTGTGACAATTATTGTAAACGGGATAGCTTTATCAGCAATAATATTCAGGATTTCAGAATGGGGATTTACGCCAAACAGACTGGCTGTTCTCGGCAGCAATGTATTGATACTTGTGAATCTATTACTTGTGACAAACAAACTATTCCGGACACTTCTGAATAAAAACAGCCCTGAAGAGATCGGAAAACCGATCTCAGCATTCCTGCCAATTTACTTTTTATGGATTGCGATCGTCACATTTTTATTTCCTGTAGTATTTTGGTTCAGATAGGATTTAAATCTTACGTGTTTTTGTAATAACTTTTAGCAGAAATGGGAGACCTTCCCGATCTTTGTTAACTTTTTATTGATCTTTTCTAAAACTGATCTGTTTTTAATTCTCTTTAGTTCGTATTTCGTCCCCCGGCGGAGTCTCCGGTGCTCTTCCGGGACTCCGCCGGATAAACTTTTATCGTCTGAACATTTTTTTAAAACCCCCTACTTTATTATTCCTGCCCTCCACCCCGCTATCATCCCTTCCGGTACTCAAGATGTTTTCCCGCTCTAATTAACACTGTCATCCCCGCGCACCATCAAACTGTCATTCCCGCGAAAGCGGGAATCCAGGATGGTTATAAAATAGTTTGTATTTGTTCGTTTCTCAATCCGCCAGCAGAGAGAATACTTCCGTAACGATTACTTATTGATAAAATCCAATATCAAGAATAAATCATTACGTTTAGGAATTGGATTCTTTTCCAGATCTAGAGAGATATAAATAATTAATTTAAATTATATTT
>JAGQWH010000285.1 GCA_020437545.1 Ignavibacteriota bacterium | reverse complement strand
TGGGTCAATGCCGAAAATGCGCCCCTCAAATACTTAATCAAACAAAAATTAAAAACTAAAATAAATAAATAAAACATTATGGAACTTGAAGAAATGAAAGGTCTCTGGAATGAGATGAGTAAAAGAATTGACAACCAAAAGATCTTAACTGACAAACTTGTAATTCAATTGACAAAACAAAACTATGTTAACAAATTAAAAGCAATCTCCATACCTGAAAGCATAGGTACTGTTGTTTGTTTCGCTTCAGCCGTTTATATATTCATGAATTTTGGCAAATTAGATACATGGTATCTGCAGTTATTTGGGTTTTTTGTAATTGCTTACAGTCTGATTTTGCCGGCTCTTTCTTTAAGAGCAATTAAAAAAATGAAAAGCATAGATATAGCCGGAAATACTTACAAACAGTCGCTTATGGAATATGCAAAAAGTAAAAAACATTTTATGTTCATCCAGAAACTGTCATATTATCTTGGTTTTATCCTACTTTTGGTAATTTTACCTGTGTTTGCTAAACTAATGAGAAACACTGATGTCTTTCATGAATCAATGACCTGGGTATGGTACGCTCCTTTTGGAATGCTTTTTTTGTACTTCTTCTCTATGTGGGTATATAAAGGTTACAAGAAAGCTACCACATCGGCAGAGAATATTTTGAAGGAATTGGAAGAATAGTTAATTGTGTTATCCGCCGCAGCGGAGTGTTAACTGTGTTAAAGTTATATAGCTTATGCGGGATTTAGAAATTTTTAAATCATTTTTCAAAATTAGCTGTTCAAAACAAATGCTTATCAATTAAAGGTTAAATGAAACAGGGTAACTTACTTAAAGTAAAGGAAGTTAAGTGTGTTAAATAATCCACTTAATTTGTATGAAAGATAAATAATTATGATAGAATAAAAATAAGCAATTTGTAATTGATTGTTTATAATTGGCAATTGACAATTGAAAGATTATCCGCAACCGAGAGAAGCAAAATCATCCGGACTTCATTGCCAATAGCTATTGCCTATAAAACATCATAGCCGTCGGCTAATGCCGGCGGCTATGATGCTTACCCTGATACGCCGAAGCGGATCTTAAATCGTTCCGAACTGGTGGATTGATATTCGTAACTCGTAACTAATAACTTGTAACTGTTTTAAGGAACTATCGCCGCAATAAACGCACTCGCATTATTAGATGTGATAACAAGATCAGAAAGATCAACTATTTTATCACCATTCATATCCGAAGACACATACCCGCTTGAAAACGTACTTGCTGCATTCGAAACATTAACTACATCCGACAGATCAACAATGCCGTTTTGATTCTCATCCCCGCTGTAAACTGCAAATCTTACCGGTGATGCATTAACCTGTTTCATATTATTGCCGAATGCCTGTGCTGATGAAGTTGTGAAATTATAATTCATAGTACTTCCCGCAGTGAAGACTTCACCGCCGGACTTACTCCATGTCTCGATTGTATTCCTGTGTTTGATCCTTATAAAGTAAGTCCCGCTCGGGGCATTAGCAAAAATAAACGACCCGGTATATGAAACTGAATCGATCACTCCAACAGAAGAATCAATTACCACATAAGGAGAAACTGCAGCATGAAGATAAGCTCTGACAGTATCTTTTGAATTCAGTTTATCCGTTCCAGTATTATAGAAACCTTCCGGAATGACTGTAATATTGATAGTAGACACTATTGGGATCAGAGGCGGCCCGGAGCCGACAAAGTTTGAAGTTGGTCCGTTCAGAGCAAAGTTAGTTAATGTGCCAGCATAATTATTTGATGTTGCATCGGTCAGAGTTGTAATTCCGGTATTATCTCCTCCGGCGATTCCCTGATTGAAATGATAACTTGCAAGCAGTCCGGTGCCTGCGCTGATCTGCTGAAATCTGTTTGCGGATATTTCTGTCTGAGACAGTTCACGTGTCCAGATCCTTACTTCATCAAGAGTACCGTTCATGAATTCGCTGGATCCGTTATAGCAACCTAAGTAACCGGTTGCATTCATAGCAGGAAGAGCTGTATTTGAGGAATTACGCTGGTCTACAAGCGCTCCGTCAAGGAAACTCTTGAATCCGTTTACGGTATTTTTCTTCCATGTCATAGCAACGTGATGCCAGTTTCCGTCTGTAGCAGTTGCGCCAACGTTAATACCTGTTGTTCCGCCTTCTGTAGAGATCAGATGTTTCTGGTTTCCCTGAGTTCCTCCCCATCCGGCTACAATATATCCGGCACCGGTCTGGAACCTGACCGCTGATTGTATATTGCTGCCTTTGAACCAGTATTCAATAGTGAATTCAGTAACAGCCGGAGTAGTCAGATTCTGCGCTAAAGTATTCGGCAGAGATACGTTGTCATTTGTCCCGTCAAAATTCAGAGCTTCCGCCTGTACGGCAGCCGAACCTGTCCCGCTAATTGCAAATGTATAAGTCTGCTGAAGAAGACACTCAGTTCCTGAGTTGATGTTTGAATAAACTCTGACTGTTGCATTCTTTAAACCGTATGTGACCGGAGTAAAAGTGACATTGAATGTCTTCGATCCGCCGGAAGCGATCTTTCCCGGAGGCGTAACTGAACCTGCAGTAAACAAAACTGAATCTCCTCCGGTTATTTTAATACTGTCAACTGATAAACTGTCAGTACTTGTATTCTGTATGGTGTAAGTCCGGATAAGGTTTCCGCCTGAAGTAACATTTCCAAAATCTGTAAAATTTGTTAAGTCGGGTGTGACCGATCCGTTTGTGATAGGATTACCGTTTCCGGATATCCCTGTCTGCAATAGAGCCGGACTTGATATGTTTCTGAATACAGAAAGAGTAGGATTGTTATAATTTGTCGCCGCAACTTCCTGTTTGCCGTCCCCGTCGAGATCACCGGTACAGACGGAAGATGTTTGCCCTGCGGTTCCAAGATCTACTTTTGCCTCAAAGCTTACTAGACCCGGTACAGATGTATTGCGTAAAACTGAAACTGAACCGCCTGAGAAATTTGCAACAGTCAGATCGGGAATGCCATTTCCGTCAAA